>NZ_DJUD01000033.1:0-58917 GCF_002439405.1 Psychrobacter sp. UBA6291
CTTATCCCGAACTGGGGTTAAGTAGCGTAAATCCCAATCAAACGACTACCAGTCAGCTGCCACACGTTGAGCGCTTGTCATTATATGAAGAGCAGCAACAAGCTAAATTGGCTCGTTATGCAGCGCCGATGATGGAGATGGAAGCATCGCCTGTCGTTGTTGCTTCTGCAAGAGACAATTATGGCGGCGGTGCAGAGATGCCGCCACTACCGAGCTTTACTGTGAGTAGTCAAAACAAAAATGGCATCACCGAATATCGCTTGCCGCAGCGTGTGAGTATTCCCAGTGATGGCAGGCGCGTACGCACGGTCATTGATGAGCAATCTGGCACCAGTAAGCTTTGGCTACGCAGCACACCAAGTGCCGAGACCGCCGCTTATTGGTATGCATCCGCGCCATTTTTGACGCCTGCTTGGGCAGATGGTTCGTTGCAGCTATACCGTGATGATAACTATGTCGGACAGTCGCGCTATAATTATCAAACTCTAAAAGAGCAGGGTGTTGGCTTCGGTATTGACCCAAGTTTGCTGGTGAAGCAATTGACTGACGAGAATAAACAAGGTGATAAAGGCGTATTTAACCGTCAGCAAACCAAAACCATCACTCAAGCTTATCAATTTACCAATCAGCACAATCGCAGCGTGCGCTTGCAGGTGTTAAGTGCTGAGCCGGTGAGCAGTGATGACAATATTAAAGTCACGGCGACGCATACCCCAGCGATTAGCCAAAAAGACTGGAATGACCATAAAGGCATGGTCGCTTGGGAGTTTGATTTGCCAAGTAAGCAATCACAAGTCGTGCAATCGACGTATCAAATCAGCTACCCTGCTGATAAAAAGCTGAATACCAACTAAGCGCTAATAATTTAATATTTATATCAAGGAAAACTATGTGTATCGTCGCCATTGCTTGGCAGTTATTTGATGAGCTGCCGTTGGTTTTACTGTCCAACCGTGATGAGTTTTTACAGCGTCCAACAGCGCCGCTGCATCAATGGGAGGATAAGCCTATTTATGCAGGGCGCGATAAGCAAAGTGGCGGCACATGGCTTGGCATACATCAACAGCAACATGGCGATTTTTACGACCAAAACGGGCGCTGGGCGGCGGTGTTAAATTTTCGTGATGGCGTACAAGCAAGTAATGATGAGCGCTCACGTGGCGAATTGGTCACCGATTTTTTGACCAGCACTTTAAACCCATTGGAATTTGCTCGGCAAATCAGTTTGCAAGATTACGCAGGTTTTAACCTTGTTATTGGCGATACGGCGCAAGCGGTGATTGTCAATAATCGTGGTCATGCACCAACGCCGTTATATGCTGGATTGTACGTAATATCCAATGGTCAGCCAGAAGAAGGGTGGTTTAAAACCGAACGCCTACGCGGTCGGTTACGCCAAGAGGTGTTGCCATTGATTAGCGAGAACAGCGCCCTTGACTACTGGCAAGCAGCGGCGTTTGCCGTGATGTCAGATAATACGCCAGCGCCAGAAAATAAATTACCCGAAACAGGTGTCGCTAAGCAGATTGAGCGCGCACTGTCCTCCATTTATATTGAATCTGCTGATTTAAGTAGTATGAATAAAACAGCCATGCCAAGCTATGGAACGCGGACGCAAAGTATTTTAACCTTACGTAAAGAAGATAGTTCAGACAAAAAAATCAAAGCAGCGCTTATTAGCCGTGAATGCCAGCATAGGCAAATCTAACATAAAAAAATTCCCCTATGAATAATAGCTATCAATAGGGGAATTTGTTTTCTATTTGAATACTTATTCCACCAACAAATGGTTGTTTTGTTCTGGAATAATCAGTTCTTGTTTAAGCGGTAGTTCGCGCACCAATTCTTGCAAGGCGCGACGATATACCCCGCGTTTAAAATGAATCACTTGTCCGAGTGGATACCAGTAGCTGACCCATTGCCAATGGTCAAATTCTGGTTTACCCTCATCAAAGCGGATGTGTTGAGTATTCGGCTCATCTAAGCGCAGCAAAAACCATTTTTGTTTTTGCCCAATACACAAAGGGTACTGCCCATGACGCACATAGCGTTTTGGCAAACGATAACGCAACCAATCTTGCGTGACCGCCAGTAGATCGACATGACGCGGATGTAAACCGACCTCTTCCCAGAGCTCGCGATACATCGCATCCATCGGCGTCTCCCCGCGGTCGATGCCGCCTTGAGGGAACTGCCAAGCGTTGTGACCAATACGTTTTGCCCACAGAACTTGCCCTTGTGTATTTGCCAAGATGATGCCGACATTGGCGCGAAAGCCGTCTGCATCTATCATGACTAAACCCTTTTAAATTGTTTAAAAATAGCTTATTTCGACAAGGTACAACGACAGCAATCATAGTTATTATAGGGTGATGACCATCAGTACTATGACAAAATAAGATTCATTACCGTTATTAAACCAAGAAACAACCAAAATGTGTAACAGTATTTTGCTATAAAATGTTTCACAAGATTAATCCTTTAAAATCAGTAACTTATAATTCTACTTTTGTAAGTAAATTCCGCAGATTTTTCTAACAATAATAAGTCGCGGTAACGATAGGTGTATAAATACTTAAATATCGAATATTATTGTTAAAGCATAAATAAGGTAGCGGTTTATAAAAGGTAAACAAGAAAAGGCAAACGAGGAAAGAGCGTCATAAATCTGGTTTTTGCTTATGCTACACTAATAAAAGACAGTATTTTTCAAAAAGAGATTGTATTTCAGAAAATAAGAAACCTTTACTATTCAAACTAAAAATCATGTCAAATTAAAAAGCATATGAATTAAGAAGCATATGAATTAAGAAGCATGCGCATTCAAAGTCGTAGCAATTAAAACAAGGAATATCTAAGATGTCAGAGTCAAAAGCAAGCGTCACGTGGCAAGAAAATAAAGCCTTTATGGGTGTGTCGCCATCAGGACATAACGTCCAAATCGATGCTGATAAAGAAAAGGGCGCCAGTCCTATGGAGCTAATTTTATTAGGACTTGGTGGCTGTGCCAGCTACGATGTGGTGGCAATTTTACAAAAGTCGCGCCAACAAGTGACCGATGTACGTTGTGAGCTGACCGCTCAGCGTGCTGAGACCATTCCAGCAGTTTATACCGACATTCATATGCATTTTGTGGTGACCGGACAAGAGGTCAAAGAAAGCCAAGTAGAAAAAGCCATCAAATTGTCGGCCGAAAAATACTGCTCAGCCAGTCGGATGCTGGTACAGGGCGGCGTCAATGTGACTCACGATTTTGAAGTGATTGCAGGATAGGGACGAGTATACTGATGAGTCTATTCTTTGGGTTGATTCCCGATAGTGCCGCAGCGGCTATTTGGGCGATGGTGGTGGCAAGTCTGCTGCCACTGATAATGGCGCTGACAGCAAAAGCGCTTGGTGGTTTTAATTTTGCTGACAATGCCCACCCGCGTGAGTTCTTACAAGGGACGACAGGAGCTGCCGCGCGGGCCAATGCTGCCCAGCAAAACAGCTATGAAACCTTGCCTATATTTTTGGCAGCAGTATTGGTTGCAATGCTGTTTTTTGTACCGCAGTTGATAATTAATACCATCGCTTGGCTTTATGTGCTGATTCGTATTGGGTTTTGCGTGGCCTATATTACCAATTTAGCGACCTTTCGCTCTATTCTTTGGGTGCTTTCGATGGCTTGCTCATTGATGTTGTTTTATTTAGCGATTCGGGTCAGTTTTTAGCTTATTGCAGCTGTAAGTCTTTGAGATTTTTATTTTTAACACCTTTACAATATCGATCATAAGGCGCTGTTTATTCGCATGTGCTATTTTGCAGCGCCGCGATAATCACCGCTTTATTTTTTTCTCTTTTAATACGTTCCCACAAGGTTTGCGCCTCAGAGTAACCTTTGGTCAACATACCAAGCCACTGCTTATAACGCCCGACCAACACCACATCGTTTTTCGCCGCACCCTCTAAAAACTTAATCTGATGGGTAATTAAATCTTGCCATGCTAAGACTGTCAGTGTTTTTGTGTCATTATTATCGAGATCAATCTTGGCAATCAAATCAGGACGGGTGACAGCGCCGCGACCAAGCATTAAATGCTGGGTTCCTGACTGTGCCATACAGTTTTGTGCGTGCTCACTATTCCAAATTTCACCATTGGCAATCACTGGTATAGCAAGCATATTAAAATTTTGGATTTTGTCCCAGTAAGCGGGCGGCTTATAACCTTGGGTTTTGGTACGCGCATGAATGGTTAACCAATCAGCGCCGCTCGCAGCAATCGCCGCTTTGATATCGTCCATGCGACTCGTATCCGTATAGCCCAGGCGAATCTTTGCGGATACGGGAAGGTGCGCGGGTACAGCTCGGCGTACGGCACTGATAATCTCATACATCACCTCAGGCTCATCAAGTAGCACTGAGCCACCACGATGGCTGTTAACCGTTTTAGCCGGACAACCAAAATTGATATCAATCGCAGGCGCACCAAGCTCGGCAGCATAAGCGGCATTTTCTGCCATCAATTGCGCGTCACTACCGAGCAACTGAATATGAATCGGTGTACCGGATGCAGTTTTGGCATCATGATGCAACTCTGGTACGTATTTATAAAATACATGTGCTGGCAAGACAGTTTGGGTAACGCGAATAAACTCACTGACCGACCAATCATAAGGACGACCCAAGTCTGACGCAATTTGGGTTAGGATTTGGCGCATCAAAGGATCAGTTAAGCCTTCCATGGGCGCAAGAAGACGAACAGGATTGGCAAATAATTGCTGTATGGTGTTTTGGCGTGCTTGAAGTTGTTGATTATGATTCATGATCGGAGAGTCAATGTTATAAAAAGAGGTCGGCAAAGGCGATGAGGGGAGAGATAGACGGGCAGATTAAGTATTACCAAAAATGACCTTTTTCCCTGTCTGCAGTCCTGATACCAAGTCTTTAATATTATGAATATCTAAATTGCTTTGCGCGCGCGTACACGCAACGTAGAGCAGACGCAGCTCTTCTGGGCTAATCTTGACCGCATTGGTGGTTACGTCATAATAAAAATCATCATCGAGCTGCACTTTGCCCCACTCAAGCCCTTTGGCTTTATGCGCGGTTGAGATGACATAATCAGCATTTTCGATACGGGTTAGGCTGTTAACTGCCTGCGTCAACACATTGGTACCATGGTCATCGACCAACTTCACCAAGGTTTTAAGGTCACTGCCTTCATTGGTTTCAGAGTATTCTTGAACGTCACCCCAATTATAAAAATACGCCAGTTCGGGCACGCCATACGCCGATTTACCATTTTTTAAGTTTTCGGCTGCCTGACAAAATTTAAGCATACGATCAGTATCGGCTTGTAACGCCACTCTATGCCCAAGTTTTAAACCAGTTAATAACTGCGACATCGCCGCAGCATTGGTACGGCAAAGAATGGCATCTTTTTTACTATGTACCATGCCTTTTTCGGTAGACGATTGCTTATTTGGATTGCCTTTTAATGGTACGTCTTCTTGTAAAGCTTTGAGCAAGGTATTGGCAATCTCAGCAATTGGTTCGCCAAAACGAAACGATTGGGTCAATAAGGTTTGCGGCAACGGCAGTTTTTTCATCGCATTGACCGCGCCGCGCCACTCATAAATCTGCTGATGGGCGTCACCGACATAAATCACCTGCCGTGGCTGCTGGGTCAAAATCCCCATCATCAACGGATCGGCATCTTGTGCTTCATCAAATAAGATAAAGTCCGCAGGAATACTCGGTTTTGATAGTGCCCACAATTTAAGATAAATATCATGGCCGATACCAGCCGGATGGCGCGCATCAATCGACTGTAACCAGCGCTGCTCAACAGCAGGGTAGAGCATTTCGCGCAACTGCTCGCTATCTGACTCAGCAAGCCAGCTTGGAAATTCAAGATGCCTTGGGGCAGGATAGCTGGCGTGGGTACTACAAAAATTACTCACTGCATCACTGACAAACCGCGACAAGCGCGCTGGCGTGAGGGTAATATATTTATTCACCCCATCCATTTGCCGGCGTACTTGTACCGGTTGTAAGCCCAAATCATCACCCAAACGCTTGGGTGAAAATCTCGGTAACGACAATTTAGCGGTAATATCACGTGGTACGTGACGGTAGGCTAATGAGTGAAACGTCCGACAATCGACATGACCGGGGAATTTTTGCCGCGCATCGTTGGCAATGGCTTTGTTAAAGGCTAAATACAAGCCGCGACCGCGCAGACGCTCGCCAATTAATTTGAGCGTCGTGGTTTTCCCTGCACCCGCATAAGCGACCACTTTAAATGACTTGTGATCCATCGCCATGTTTAGCGCGTTCAGCTGCTCATCAGTGGGATCGCTCATATAAGCTGGCATCGATGCGGACATAATAAAGCTACCTAAAAACTAGAATGGGGTCAAAATTGGCGACGGTAAAAAAAGCCACTGCATAAACAATGGCTGACGGCTGATAATAACGGTGATATTGAGACACTCATTAACACTGAGGGTAGTACTGAGCGACTTAAATAAGAAAGCGATTTAAATAAGAAAGTTATATTAACAGATTAGCGTGTTGGCTGCTTTTTGAATAAGTGCCTGATAAGTAAAGTTATTCTTTCTTCAACTCTATATCGTCTGTCAAAGTCAGTTTACGTTCTTCTTTGATTAAAACTTTCGCCAAAAACAATCCCAGCTCAAACAATAACCACATTGGGATGGCAAGCATTAACATCGACACCCCGTCGGGCGGTGTAACGACCGCTGCAACGCCAAAACAGCCGACGATAATATAGCGACGTTTATCTTCTAGACTCTGAATGGAGACGACACCCGCCAATATCAATAGTAAAGTCACCACTGGAATCTCAAAGGTAAGCCCAAACACCATAAACAGCTTGAGCGCAAAGCTTAAATAACTGTCGATATCTGTCATCGGTAAGACGTTTTGCGGCGCAAACATGATAAAGAACTTAAGCACGCCCTTTAAAACAATAAAATAAGCAAACGCTACGCCCGCATAAAATAAAAATATCGAAGACATCAGTACAGGAATAGCGACTTTCTTCTCTTTTTTATACAAACCAGGCGCGACAAACGACCAAATTTGATACAAGATATAGGGCATTGCCAAAAATGCCGCCACAAAGATACTCAGACGTATTGGCGCCATAAAGTTAGAGGTGATATCGGTTGCTATCATCGTCGAGTTGGCGGGCAACTGAGCAACCAATGGGTCGGATAAAAAATCATAGAGCTCACGTGAAAATCCGACCAACGCCAAAAATATCACCAGTACCGCGACGCATATTTTAATCAGATGCCGACGCAATTCAATCAAATGCTCAGTAATCGGCATATCAGCCATTGAGCTTAAGATATCACCAGAGTCATCATGCGCAGCGGCATCTGTGGCGGCATCTGTAATAGCATCGATGTCTGTAGCCGTTACTTTTTCTTGACGGCTTTTTTTACGCTTAAATAAACCCACTAATCATTCTCCTGCTGCTTGGCAGAAGCCTGCTGAATTGATGATTTGTTAATCGATGGTTTATTTAAATGGTTATTTAATAACGTATCGGCTTTATAATTGGGCAGGTAGGGCGGCTGCGGCAGACGCCTTGCTTTATCATAAGCGCCAAGACGAAACCACATGTTTTCCCAGGGTTTGGTGATGGCGGTTTGGATCATTTGATGGGTATGGTCGTTAACATCAGTTTTTAGATTAGCATCATTGTTTGAGGGCTGTGATTTTGATGGTTCAGACGCTGTTAATTTTTTATCGGAGTCATAGCGGTCATAAGCGTAGTCAAATTCTTTTGGCGTTACTAATGAATGATCGTCTTTTTCATGGTCGATTTTATCGCTATCACTATCCACTTTAGCAGTATTAACTCGATGCGCAGCTTTAAGATGCTGGTTTTGCGAGGATTCAAATTCTTGCAGACTGCCGCGCATCTCTGCCATCTCACGGCGCATTTCAGCTTCAGTTTCACGAATTTTAGCCAGCTCTTTTTGCATTTGCTGCCGCGTCTCTGCCAAGTCAAGTTCCGCTTCGATTTCAGACTGCAAAGTAGACACCGTGCGGCGAATTTTGGCATACCATTGCCCAGCCGTACGCGCCGCTTGGGGCAGTTTTTCTGGCCCCAAAACGATTAAGGCGATGACGCCAAAAAGCAGTAATTCTGAAAATCCGATATCAAACATAATGTCTCAATGCCACTGTTAAATGCTATACATTATGCTTGTCATTAACCTTAGTGGTTGTGCGCTCTTCAGTGTGCGCATTGCCATCATGATCGAGCACGACTTGCTTTTTGGCATGTTCGGTATTTTCATCTTTAACGGCTTCTTTAAAACCTTTGACCGCGCCGCCCAAATCTTTACCGGCATTTCTTAGCTTGGAGGTGCCAAATACGACCACCACCACCACCAATAAAATTAGCCAATGCGTAATGGAAAAACTACCCATGATGCTATCCTTCTGTCTTGGTTTTTAGTCTTTATATAAATACTTTGAGTGTATAGAATATTGCTGTCGTACACAAAAGCTATCGACAGCTTATGCGAAGTAACACGTCACTATATTATAACCTGCACTTGTGACAAAAAGGTGAAAGCAACAATAATCAAACAGGGTAACGGCTAAGCTTAAAAAACGCTAGCGCGCGGCTTTTTCATCAATACCTGACAGACCAAAACGTCGGCCTAGCTCATTTAATACCGCTTCTGATTCTATATCAAACCATGCCAGCCCAACTAAGCTATGGAACCAAACATCAGCAACTTCATAAATCAGCTCGTGACGCGCTTCGTCATACTGGGTTTTATCCACATTTTCATCGCAATTGGCTAAGTCTTTAGCCGCGATAATGCTCTCGGTACTTTCTTCGCCTACTTTTTCTAATATTTTATTGAGACCCTTGGCATATAGACTTGCCACATAAGAGCTGTCAGCGTCCGCTCGTTTGCGCTCGGCCAATACCTTATCAAGCTGCTGCAAAATAGAATGAGTGGTAGCAAGGCTGTTATTTTGATGGGTGTTAGAATGGTCTATATTTTCCGCCGCCGCTTCATTAATTTTAGGCGTGGCTTTTGCTGCGGCGTTTGTCTGATAAATTTCTGCTGGGTCTTTTAATACTTTATCGACGGTTTGCCATTCAGGTATTTGCCCTGACAAATCCAAACGCTGATAAAAACAAGACTCGCGGCCAGTATGACATGCAATACCGCCCGCTTGCGTGACGCTCAGTACAATCACATCAGCGTCGCAGTCCAAACGAATATCATGCACGCGCTGGGTATGCCCAGACGATTCGCCCTTATGCCATAACTTGCCACGCGAGCGCGAAAAATACACCGCTGTCTGCGTTTCGGCAGTTAATTGCAGCGATTCGGTGTTCATCCACGCCATCATCAAAATACGTCCGGACACATAATCTTGGGCAATCGCAGGAATCAAACCATCAGTATTAAAATTTACGGCAGCAAGCCAAGCAGGTAAAGTCATAATCTATCAGTCGTCTTATAAAAGAAATGAGAAAGGGGTAAACGGTATTAAAGAAAGTAGTAAAAATAGCGCTCAATCTCTACTTAAACACAGCTACCGCTGACATTCAATATGTTAACGCAGGAAATAAAGCGCAATTATAACAGCAGCACGTTTTTGCGCGTAGTGTATTTCATATCAACTAACGCACCCTATAAAGTAGCGATTAAAACTTTCCTTGGCAAAACAGCGTACTATCTGCTAAAATAGCGCCTCCCACCTCGAGGCAAATAGCCGTTTAGTGCTTGTTTTTAAAGCGACTATTCGTTTTTACTATTTGACGACCAGGTTCTATCAAAGACAAAGAGGCAAATCATCATGAAAGTTAAGATGAAAACCAGAAGCGGCGCCGCTAAACGCTTCAAAAAAACAGCGAACGGCTTTAAGCGTAAACAAGCATTCAAAAGCCATATCTTGACCAAGAAATCAGCTAAGCGTATTCGCCAGTTGCGCGGTCTAAAGATGGTGGACAAGTCTGACGAAGCAGCAGTTCGTCGTATGTGCCCATACATCTAATAGCCTATCGTCATTTAGCTTTAATCAATTAAAGATATTTGACTTTGCAATTTGATAACGATGTCTATTAGTCAATTATTTGATGACATCGTGATTCGTTTAATAATGATTAAAAAATCTTGGAGTAATTTATGGCCCGTGTAAAACGTGGTGTACAGGCAAATCGCCGTCACAAAAAAATCTTAAAGCGCGCAAAAGGCTACTACGGTGCTCGTTCACGTGTTTATCGCGTAGCAGTACAAGCTGTGACCAAAGCTGGTCAATATGCATATCGTGACCGTCGCAACAAAAAACGTACTTTCCGTCGTCTTTGGATTGCACGTATCAATGCTGGTGCACGCTTAAACGGCTTAAGCTATAGCCGCCTTATCAACGGCTTGAAAAAAGCAAACATCGCTATCGATCGTCGCGTACTTGCTGACATCGCTATGCATGATGCAGCGACTTTCACCGCCTTAGTTGAAAAAGCAAAAGCGGAATTAGCCTAAATATTAGTTATCCTTTAAGTATTCTGCTTGTTTGAGTGTTTGCTTAAATGGATAGCAATAATATTGATTAATAGTACGATATTAATAAAAGCTACCGCTGGTCGGTGGCTTTTTTTATATTAAATTATTTTACAGCCAGTTTTACACCGCAAAAATGTAAAACGTTTTTAGTAAAGTTGCACTTTTTATTGTCTAAATATTCAAGCCATTTATATCACACGCCTTTGGTTGAAAATGAGTGGGTAAATGGTTTGCAATATTTGGTCAAATCCCTACAATTATAAATCACTATTATTAATAGTCCGTTTAAATCAGGAAGAATGCGTCTTATGACTACCCCTGCTGCTACCACCGATTTGTCGGCGCTACCGACCTTGTCCACCGAGCTCAGCGAGTTAAGCGAAGCCCAGTTAAATGAGTTTGCCAGTGCTGCTGAAGCGTTAGTTTTACAAGTAACCGATGTGCGCGCGCTACAAGATTTACGTGTGCAACTGACCGGTAAAAAAAGCCCATTAACCGGCTGGTCAAAGCAGATGGGTAAGCTTGGTAGCGATGACAAAAAAACTTACGGTGGCTGGTTACATCAAGTGCGTAGCCGCATTCAAGATGCATTGACGGCGCAGCAGCAAGAGCTAGAAGTGGCGGCATTAAATGCCAAGCTTGCCAGCGAGAGCATTGATATCACCCTGCCTGCGCGCGGTGGTCAAAAAGGTCATTTGCATCCCGTGACCATGATTACCCAGCGTATGCAGCAGTATTTTATCCAAGCGGGTTTTAATGTCGCCACTGGCCCTGAAGTTGAGAGCGATTACTATAATTTTGAAGCGCTAAATATCCCGTCGCATCATCCAGCACGGGCGATGCACGATACCTTTTATTTTGATGCGCATTATTTACTGCGTACCCATACCAGTCCGGTGCAGATTCGCACCATGGAAAAGAATGAGCCGCCGATTCGTATTATTTGTCCAGGTCGCGTTTATCGTAATGATTCAGACCAAACCCACTCGCCGATGTTTCATCAGTTGGAAGGGCTTATGGTGACAGAATCGAGCACCTTTGCCGAGCTAAAAGGCTTGATTAGTGAATTCTTAGAAGCATTTTTTGCCAAAGAGCTGACCGTGCGTTTCCGTCCCTCATTCTTCCCATTTACCGAGCCTTCTGCTGAAGTCGATATTCTCGATGATAATGGTAAATGGCTTGAAGTCATGGGCTGCGGCATGGTACACCCACAGGTGCTGACCAATTGCGGTATTGATAGCGAAAAATACACCGGCTTTGCTTTTGGCATGGGTATCGAGCGCTTTGCCATGCTGTATTACGGTATCGATGATTTGCGCCTGTTTTTCCAAAACGACGTACGCTTCTTAAAACAGTTTGGCTAGATGGTCGTTATTAATACGTCACCCTTTATTCTAAAATCTTTATTATAAAATTCTGATCCGAGATATTTATGAAAATTAGCGAACAGTGGCTACGTCAATGGGTAAACCCCAACAATAGCAGTGAGCAATTGGCCGAACAGCTTACAATGGCAGGGCTTGAGATTGACGATCGCTTTGCGGTTGCTCGTGCTTTTAGCGGCGTGGTAGTAGGTGAGGTAATCAGCGTCGAGCAGCATCCCGATGCCGATAAACTGCGCGTCACGCAGGTCAATATTGGTGCCGCTGAGCCGTTACAAATCGTTTGCGGCGCGCCCAATGTGACGGTTGGTATGAAAGCGCCGGTTGCGACCGTTGGTGCCGTTTTACCATCTAACGACGCAGAAGGCTTTACAATTAAAAATGGCAACCTACGCGGTGTCGACTCTAACGGTATGCTCTGCGGTGCCTCTGAAATTGATTTAATCGATAGCATCGATGGCCTGCTTGAGTTGCCAAGTGATGCACCGATTGGCATGGATATCCGTGAGTATTTAGGTTTAGACAATCAAATACTGGATATCTCTATCACCCCAAACCGCGGAGATTGCTTTAGTGTACGCGGTATTGCCCGTGAGATATCAGTGATTAATGATTTGCCAATGCAGCAGCCTGAGATTCCTGCCAACGTGCCAACTGACGCTAACGGTGCTGGAAATACTACGCCAGCAGTAACAGTAAGCGCGGTTGAAGCGTGCCCACGCTATTTACTCCAATCAATCAGCAACATTGATCGTAGTATCGATACGCCGAAATGGATGCAAGATGCGCTAGTCCAATCGGGACTGCGCTCGCATAACTTTTTGGTTGACGTGACCAACTACGTGTTGATGGAACTGGGCCAACCGCTACATGCGTTTGATGCTGATACCATTGAAGGCGATATCGTAGTACGTTTGGCGCAGCCTGCTGAGACCATTACTTTATTAAATGAGCAAACCATTACTCTAACGGGTGATGAGTTGGTCATTGCCGATGATAAAGGTGCATTGGCACTTGCCGGAATTATGGGCGGTCAGCGTAGTAGCGTTACTGATAACACGACCAATATTATCCTAGAAAGTGCCTTTTTTAATCCATTAGCGATCGCTGCACGCGCACGCCGTTTTGGTTTGCATACCGATGCCTCACAACGTTTTGAGCGTGGTGTCGATTTTGAATTGCCAGCGTTAGCACTAGCGCGTGCAGTTGATTTGATTACCAGTGTCACGAACTCGCAAGCTGGGCAAATAGTAAAAGTAGAAAATAGCAAGCACTTGCCAGCACGTACGCCGATTACGTTGCCAGTTACTAAAGTCCGTGAGGTCATTGGTATTGAGATTGAGCCAGCAGTGATGGTGCGTATTTTGACTCAATTAGGCTTTGAGGTAGAGCAGCAAGCAGATAAGCTGATTTGCACGCCGCCATCGTATCGTTTTGATATGAATATCCGCGAGGACTTGATTGAAGAGATTGCCCGTATTTACGGTTATGATAATATTCCAAGCGTCTTGCCGCATTTGCAAGTCAGTATGGATTATGACGACACGGCGGACTTGACGCACGAGATGAAGCTCGCGCTAGTCGATAATGGCTATATGGAAGCCATTAGCTTTAGCTTTAGTGATGCAAAAATAGAAGCCTTGCTTGATGATAAAGCGCTGGGCGAAGTGTTGGCACTGGCCAATCCTATCTCTAGCGACTTGGCGGTGATGCGCCGTACTTTGCTATCAAGCTTATTGCCTTGTGTGCAATATAACCTCAATCGTCAGCAGCCGCGCGTGCGTTTCTTTGAAACGGGTTTAAGCTTTGTCGGTCAAAGTATTAGCGAGTTGGTACAAACGCCAAGTATTGCGTTGGTTGCTGTCGGCGATGTTT
Source organism: Psychrobacter sp. UBA6291 (assembly GCF_002439405.1). Taxonomy (NCBI): domain Bacteria; kingdom Pseudomonadati; phylum Pseudomonadota; class Gammaproteobacteria; order Moraxellales; family Moraxellaceae; genus Psychrobacter; species Psychrobacter sp. UBA6291. The sequence continues at coordinate 13,815 of NZ_DJUD01000033.1, forward strand.
GGGATGAGCAAGCGTATCAAAACCGTGCGCTAGATTTTTATGATCTTAAGCATGATATTGAGCAGTTATTACCTGCGCAAATCGACAGTGCGCGTATCCGCTATGAGCGTAGTGCGCTTGCCTTCTTACATCCTGGTCAAAGTGCTAAGCTCTATATCGATGAGGTATACGTCGGTTGGTTGGGTCAACTCCATCCTAATACCGCTAAACAGCTAGACTTGCCAGCGACGTGGGTGGCGCAATTGTCACTGGCGCCATTATTAACCTTGGTACGTGAACAGCACGCTATCACCACACCAAGCAAATTCCCGCACGTACGCCGCGATATCGCCATCTTAGTCGATAGTGACATCAGCTTACAGACCTTGCAGGCGACGATTCGTGCTGCAGCTGGTGAATTGCTGACAGATTTATGGTTATTTGATGTGTATCAAGGCGACAAAGTACCGACCGGTCAGCGCTCTTTAGCGTTTGCTTTAATATGGCAAGACAAAGCACAGACCTTATCTGATGACGCAGTAAAAACGGCGACAGATAAAGTCGTGCAAGCGCTAACTGAACAGCACGCCGCTCAGTTGCGTGATAGCTAAAACCAAGATATAACCATCTAAAACGCTCTATGGCCTCTGCATAAATGAGGCTATGGCGTTTTGCTATTTATAAAAATGATTATCTGATAGAAATTTTCATCCTTAAAAAAGTTAAGTGGTTATTAATAAAGGATTTTCATGCAGACTTTATGAAAAAGATGACAAAAAACCTTTATAATAACTAACATTAATTCTCATACCGCTAAACCATGATATTCGACATCACGACATAGCATAGGAGTCGTACTGTGAGCACCTTAACCAAATCTGACATGATTGAGCATTTGATGAGTCATCTTAACCTGACACGCCAAGAAGGCCGCTGTTTGGTGGAGAATTTTTTTGACGAGTTGTCAGAGAGTTTGATTGATGGCAAAGAGGTCAAGCTGTCAGGCTTTGGCAACTTTGAGCTTAAAGATAAAAACAGCCGTCCCGGACGTAACCCAAAGACAGGGGAGCCCGTTGCCGTGTCAGCACGCCGCGTCGTCACCTTTAAAACAGGACAGAAGTTTCGCCAACAAGTGGATGAGCGCTTATTTGACTAATAATAATCTCGGCAGTAAGTGAAAATGATGGTTATCACAGTCTATTGAATATATTACTGTGATAACCATCATTTTTTATGTGGCGCTTTTATATCATACTACTTTTTATAAAACATAAATAGTAGACATAAAAAAAGAGAGCATAGGCTCTCTTTTTTACTGCAGTACTTTTATTATGAAAAATAAAAATTACTGAGCTGGTTCTTCAACAACAACTTCGTCAGCAGCGTCAACAGCTGGAGTTTTGCTAGCTACATCAACGCTAGTAGTAGTACCGTCTACAGGTACTTCAGCATCAACTTCGTCAGTAGCAGTAGCCGCTTGTGCATCAGCGATGTCAGCTTCAGCATCAGCTACAGCAGCGTCAGCTTCTGCAGGTACCGCTTCGCCTTCAGCAGCAGCTTCGTTTAGTTCTTCAGAAGCGTCTTGCACTTCTTCTTGCGCGTCAGATAAATCTTCAGCAGCGTTTTCTTTGTTGCTATCACAGGCAGTAAGGCCCATAGTTGCAGTCATGATACCAGCTAGAGCAAGTAATTTAAGTTTCATAGGGTTTCTCCGGAAAAATGAAATGGTCAGTAGCAGCAAAAAAGGTTGAATATCCGAGATGTCCCAGAATTCAACTAGTATTAATTACAGCTACTCAGCTTTCACGCATTCTATATGATTTCTTTCTGCATGGAAAGAGGTTGTACAATTAAGTAACAATAAAATTGTAAACCGACTTTTAACTTGCTCATTTAATATACTTTTTAATACAACAAGCCAAATTAATCGACGTATAATCAATGACATCAGGACGTTTTAGCACTTTTTTGATAAAAGGATTTTTTTTATGATTTTAAGCGTATTTTGAGATTATCGATAGGCTATTTATCAATAAAATTGACATTAAAATAAAGCAAAAATATAGAAGCGATTATGGTTGAAAGCTAGAATATAAAATCAACGGAATGAGTCATATATCTTATAACGTTAATAATCAAATAATAGGGTTTACTACGATAGTGATAGGCATGCTATTGGATTTTTAGGAGAAACATTATGAAGTGGCAAGACAGACGTGGCAGTTCGAATGTGCGCACCACCAGTGGCGGCGGCAAAATGATTGGTGGCGGTATCGGCGGTATTATCATTGCTGGTATTTTATGGCTGGTGTTTGGGGTTAATCCGATGACCGCCTTGCAAACGGGGCAAGTGATTACGGGTGGCGGCAATACTTCTACCCAACCTGCCACTAGTGATGACCGTGATACCCGCTTTGTAAAAGTCGTATTGGCGGATACAGAGGAAGTTTGGCATCAGATATTTAACGAGGCAGGGAGCACTTATAAAGAGCCGTCATTGATTTTATTTAATGGACAGGTCACCTCAGCTTGCGGCAGTGCCAGCGCCGCCACAGGGCCTTTTTATTGCCCAGGCGATCAGACGGTATATTTGGATACGTCGTTTTTTGTAGAGATGCGTCAAAGTTTGGGTATTACTGGCGATGAACAAGGTTCAGGCGATAGTGAAAATCAAGGTAAAGCGGGAGACTTTGCGCAAGCCTATGTCATCTCTCATGAGGTCGGTCACCACGTGCAGACTTTGCTTGGTATTACTCAGCAAGTCAATGAAGCCAGTCGCCAAGTGACACGCGCGCAGGCTAACAAACTGTCTGTCATGCAAGAGTTACAAGCCGATTGTTTTGCAGGCGTGTGGGCGCAGCGCAATCAAGAGCGCGTACAGTTCTTGGAAGCGGGCGATATTGATGAAGCCATCAATGCCGCTGGTCAAATTGGTGATGATCGTTTAGCACGTGCCGGCGGCGGCGCTGTGGTACCCGATAATTTTACTCATGGCACCAGTCAACAGCGCGTGCAGTGGTTTACCCGTGGTTTAGAGAGCGGTAATGTGCAAGCGTGCGATACTTTTAGCGGCGCGTTATAGAGTTCGTTTTGTGTTATAAAAATATTTGGGTATTGCTTACCCTATAAACGTAAAAAAGCCTGCAAATCCATTGCAGGCTTTTTTCTTGCTAACTTTTTAATAGTCAGCTATCTTTTTAAAAGACTCATATAATCCATCATCTTAATTAAGATAATGATTTAATCATAGCTAACGAATAGTGATTAACGAGTTTGGTCAAGGATATAAGCACCTGCGCCGCCAATGGCTGCGCCACCAATTGCACCGCGAGCGATGTCTTTACTGTTGCCGCCACTTTTAAGTAGAGCACCAGCAGCTGCACCAGCAGTAGCGCCTTTAGCAGTGTTGCTCAAGCCACTGTTGTAACCATAACCATTGTTAGCACAACCGCCCATCATCAAAGCTGAGCTTGCAATCACAGTTAGTGCAAAAGTTTTAGCAAATTTCATGGTATCACCTATTAAGTCATCAAGTTTGAAATCCAATATACAGGATGTATCTAAATATGTCTGTACTACTTTTAATAATAGCTTGTTTGTCTCTATCAAGCCGTAGTAGAAACGCTAAGCTTTGCAAATATACGGTAAATTATGTTACTTCGCTGTATCATTGGTAGGGGTTTTGCTTATAGTTATTGTATTTATAATGATAGTCCGCTAACTGTTTTTTGCAATTACGTAATTGCAAAACTAGAAAGACCACATAAAGTGGCCTTTTTTAATCTAGCAGTCGAGCTAACGGTCTAGTTTTGTGACTTACGTTTCATTTGCTCAAAGAATTCATCGTTAGTTTTGGCTTCTTTTAAACGATCAAGCAAAAACTCAGTCGCTTGGACACCATCCATCGGTTGTAACAGTTTACGCAATATCCAAACTTTACGTAGTTTATCTTCATCAAGTAGGCGCTCTTCGCGGCGGGTGCCAGATTTTTTGATATTAATCGCAGGGAAGACGCGTTTTTCGGCTAAGTCACGCTCAAGGGTGATTTCTTGGTTACCCGTGCCTTTAAACTCTTCAAAGATAACACTGTCCATTTTACTACCGGTATCAATCAAGGCACTGGCAATAATGGTTAAGCTGCCGCCTTCTTCGACGTTACGCGCCGCGCCAAAAAAGCGTTTTGGACGTTCTAGCGCGTTGGCATCCAAACCACCGGTCAATACTTTACCCGATGATGGAATAACGGTGTTGTAAGCACGGGCAAGACGGGTGATAGAATCAAGCAAAATGACCACGTCTTGCTTATGTTCGACCAAACGTTTGGCTTTTTCGATGACCATTTCGGCGACTTGAACATGACGCTGCGGTGGCTCATCAAAGGTTGAGGCAACGACTTCGCCGCGCACGGTGCGCTCCATTTCGGTTACTTCTTCTGGACGCTCATCAATGAGCAAGACGATAAGGTAGCATTCAGGATTATTACGGGTGATAGACTGAGCAATAGATTGCAAGAGCATGGTTTTACCGGCTTTTGGCGGTGCAACGATAATCGAGCGCTGTCCTTTACCAATCGGGGCAATCAGGTCGATGATACGACCAGTCAAATCTTCAGTGGTGCCATTACCAAGCTCTAGCTTTAATTGCTCAGTTGGAAATAATGGCGTTAAGTTCTCAAAAATCAGCTTATGACGCGAGCGATCTGGGGTATCAAAGTTGATTTCGCCAACCTTTAGTAGCGCGAAATAACGCTCAGAATCCTTTGGCGGACGAATGGTGCCCGCGATACTGTCGCCCGTCTTGAGACTAAAACGGCGAATTTGGCTGGGGCTGACATATATGTCGTCAGGACCTGCTAAATAAGAGCCCTCTGATGAGCGTAAAAAGCCAAAACCATCAGGAAGTACCTCAAGCACGCCGTCGCCGTAGATGGCTTCGCCGTTACGGGCATGGGTTTTTAAGATAGCAAAGATAATGTCTTGTTTACGGCTACGCGCCATATTATCAAGGCCCATTTCTTTGGCGATGGCCAGTAGCTCAGCGATTGATTTTTTCTTTAGTTCAGTAAGATTCATAGATAGGTCATTAGCAGTTGATCAGATGAGAGATGCCATTATCAGCACAAATCACGACAAGGGTTAAACAAAGGGTGTAGGGCGATAGAGGGTATATACACAGGGCTTGGGGCTTATGTAGGATTTGTTTGTTTTACGTGCCAGCTTATAAACGCCTTGCAAGACAGTCAGGCAGGTTTATAAAAAGTGAAGATAAAGAAGTCTACATAAGAGTCTGCGTCAAAAACTCAATATCAGTAATTGTGTTTAGTCATTGCGTTCAGTAGTGGTGTTTTATAATGACGATTGTGTTTTTGTTGATAAACACGAGGAGAATAGCGACAAGACACTTAGGAAAATGATTAGTTTTCTCTTGTCAGCAGACTATACGGCGTTCAAGACAGCCTTGTCAATAATTTTTGCCAAAAAAGCTATAATATCCAGCTTTTTGCTCAGAAAAGCAGCAAAAAAGCCATTAGCTCAAAAAGATAATGGCTTTTTCAATACGAACTTTATAAACAGCATAGCGCATTTTTTAGAATCGCTATTTTTAACAAACGCCTTTTAGCGATTATTAATTGGCATTTATTAATCGTACTTATAGATGTTTATCTAATACTTTAGCAAGTTCAGCTTTTGGCTGTAAGCCCATGACTGAATCGACTTTTTCGCCATCTTTAAAGACAAATAGCGTTGGGATGTTGCGGATACCAAAACGGCTCGCTGCTTGCGGGTTGTTATCGACGTCGACTTTAACGATTTTAACTTTACCTTGGTACTCGCTCGCCAAATCTTCTAAAATAGGCGCGATGGCTTTACAAGGACCACACCAAGTTGCCCAAAAGTCTACTAGCACTGGCATATCAGATTGTAGGACGTCTTGGTCGAAGTTTGCATCAGTGGTATTAACAATAAGGTCTGACATAATTTATCTCTCTTGTTTTATTATTTCTATCACCAGTCATCATACAATACGGCTGTCATATTCGAGCGATGAGTGGTTAAAGAATGGTTGGGAGGTGGTGAAAATCTGCCATTATATTAACATGTTTGCTCAAAGTTGACAGATGCAGGCGGGTTAAAATGTTTAACAATTACTATTAGCACAATAAATCGACACATAATGACACAGGTTATGTTTTATCTGTCACCCTAATCTCGTGCGGGCATTATTCTACATCTAGCATGTTTACCGTGTAGCGCCGTTAATATTTCTAAACCCTGATATCATTTATAGCCTTATTAGAATAATCTATTTTTAAACCACCAACCTTTTGATACAAGTAGCCCATTTTTATGCCTTTTACCGATGAAGCAATAGATGCCTTAAACGCTCAAGAAAATGCCTATCCTCTTGCGTTTTTTCAAAAATTTGCCCAAGACATTACCGTCTATGAAGACGATGACATTTGGGTTGTTGATAAGCCCGCCGGACTGTTAAGCGTCGATGGTAAAAGCCTTAAGGTGAGTTTGTTGGCACGACTCGAGCGCGCCAATCCGGCGGTAAAGTTGATCCATCGTCTAGATATGGATACTTCAGGGCTACTAATTTTTGCCAAAAATGCCGCCGCGCAAAGTCACATTAGTAAGCAATTCATCGACCGGTTGCCGCAAAAAAGCTATCAAGCGCGCGTCTTTGGTCGGTGGCAAAACGTCGGTGCCAAAGGCGAGATATCAGTGCCGGTACGCTATGAGCCTACGACCAAACCACGGCATATCGTTGACCATAATTGGTCAAAGCATGCATTGACACTGTATGAGGTGTTGGCGCATGAAGAATGCAACGGTCAGGCCGTCACGCGCGTGCTGTTAAAGCCCGTGACCGGTCGTAGTCATCAGCTGCGCGTGCATATGGTGCACGTCGGTCATGTGATGATTGGCGACCCAATTTATGCCGAAGGTAACGCCTTAACGATTGCGCCGAGGCTTAATTTACATGCTCAGCAATTGCGCCTTAAACATCCGACCCTTGGTGCGTGGATGGATTGGGAAAGTCCATGCCCTTTTTAGTAACTCCTTTCTAATAAGCTATTTTTAAATCAATCATGCAAAAACAAGGATCGTATTATGCTTGATGTAACAGCCGCCAAACAGGCACTTAAGCAGCGCTTTAAACCTAAAGCGTGGTCATCCGCCTCAAATATCCCCGTCGATTGTGAAGTACTTATCATCGGCGCTGGTATTGCCGGTATCGGTATGGCATGTCGATTGCAGCAGCAAAAGCATAAAGCGCTGTTTGGGCAAAAAAGCTCGAGTCGCTTAAAACAGCGAGCAACAAGAAAGCGGCAAAAAACTAGCCAGCGCTTTATGGTATTAGAAAAACGCGCGGATTTGGGCGGTACGTGGGATTTGTTTACGTATCCTGGTATTCGTTCCGACTCTGATGCTTTGACCTTTGGCTATAGCTTTCGTCCGTGGTTGAACCATCGAGTATTGGCAAAAGGCGGCGATATTAAAAACTATATTGCTGATACGGCGCGCGATTTTGGTATCACTGAACATATCCGCTATCAGCATGAGGTGCAGCAACTGTCTTGGTCAAGCCATAACCAACAGTGGACGGCAACGGTAAAAAACCATGTAAGTGGCGAGGTATTTGCCTTAACGGCAAAGTTTGTCGTCGGTGCTACAGGCTACTATGATTATGAGCAAGGTTATCGTCCTATTTTTGAAAACGAAGCAGATTTCCAAGGTGAAATCATTCATCCGCAGCATTGGCAAAATGTGAATTATGACGATAAAAAAGTCGTCATAATTGGTAGTGGGGCGACGGCGATGACGCTATTGCCTGCCATGGTCGATGAAGCGGGCGAGCAATGCGCGCAGCACGTTACTATGCTACAACGCTCGCCGACCTATGTAGCAAGTGTACCGGGCGATGATTATGCGCTTGATTGGCTGGCAGGTAAATTTTCGCCGTTATCAAAAACGCAAGCTTATAAGCTACTGCGCGCGCGTAATGTGTTGATGCAACAAGGGACGTATCGAGCGGCAGTTTTTGCGCCCAAGGTGATAAAAGCCTTATTAAAGCGTAGTGTTAAAACCGAGTTAAAGGGCAGCGGAGTTGATATTGCGCATTTTATGCCTACTTATAATCCGTGGGATGAGCGACTTTGTGCGGTGCCAGACAGCGATTTGTTTAAGGCATTACATGGCAAGCACGCTGCCGTCGTGACTGATCAAATTAACCACTTTACCAAAACTGGCATCATGCTTGATTCTGGTAAACACCTTGACGCTGATATTGTTGTGACCGCAACGGGGCTAAAGCTGCAAATGCTTGGCGGCGCGAAACTATATATCGATGGACGGGCAATTGATATTGGCAAACGCATGACGTATAAGGCGGTGATGATTGAAGGTGTACCAAATATGGTGGCGCTATTTGGTTATACCAATGCGTCGTGGACGCTCAAAATCGATTTGGCTTGTCAGTATGTGCTGCGCTTGCTCAACCATATGCACAAGCACGGTTATCAGGTGGCAGTGCCACACGCAAAAACTGCGCATAGCGAGGCGCATACGCAGCCAGATACGGTCATGGGCGCGCTAACGGCAGGCTACGTGCAGCGCGCGCAACACGAATTACCGAAACAAGGCGATATTTATCCTTGGCGGGTCACCAATAATTATCTGAGTGACCGCGTGATGCTTAAATACCGTAAAGTAAAAGACGACTGGTTACGCTTTAGTCGTTAAGTGTTATTAGTGATTGTCTTTTAATGCTTATCGATAAATTCTGAAACTTGCTTACTTAAAATTTGCCACAAGGTTTCTTGCGCGCTTTTGCTGCCCCAAGCGTTATGTGGGCTAAATATCACCCGAGGATGATTAGAAAGGGTTAATAAAGGGTCGTCTTTGACAATCGGCTCTTGCTCAAATACATCGGTGGCATAACCAATAATTTGCTCGTTGTTAATGGCATCGCTCAGCGCTTGGCTGTCGACAATACCACCACGAGCGACATTGACAATCAGTGGCTGTTTAGCCATTTTTGCTAAGGTGTCTTTATTAATTATGTGCTTGGTTTGCTCGTTTAATGGGCAATGTAAGCTCAATACATCAGACTGCGCCAGTACCTCATCGAACGCCGTATAATCCTCATTACGCGGCGTACGCCCTTGATGCTCCGCCCACAATACCGTCATCCCAAAAGCGCGGGCGATGTCGGTGACACGTTTACCGATAGTGCCAACACCAATAATACCAAGCGTCTTATCTTCCAAATCTATCAGTGGAATATCAAGTAAGCAGAAATTACCATCATCTTGCCACGTACCGTCCGCAACTTTTTCATGATAATGGATGCCTGCGCGCATGGCCGTTAGCATCAGCATAAAGGTATGCTCGGGTACGCTTTTGACCGCGTAACCAGCGACGTTATATAGCGCAACATTGTGCTTAGCGCAGGCATCTTGATCGACGTTATTCATACCTGTGGCGGTCAGTTGGATAAGCTTAAGTTTCGGCAGATTGGCAATGACGTCAGCGCTGATTTGGACTTTATTGGTAAAAATGATATCAGCATTTTGACAGCGCTCAATAATCAGCTCTTGAGGTGTATCGTCGTAAGTAATGTAGTCAGTCACGCCAGCAGGTGCTGGCAAGTCGATATTGTCAGAAAAAGTACCCTTGTCTAAAAAAACCGCTTGCATGATGTTCCCTTATCTCATTGTTATTTTAAATAGATGATATTTTAAATAGATGACGTTTTAAATGGCCTTGCATTTTAAATATGCTGACAGAGCTATTGGCTTAATGTAGCACGTTGCCGCACTTAGTCAAAAAATGCGTCAAAAACCCCATCGAAAAGCGTGCAGTAAAAAACCTCTACTTCAATTGAAATAGAGGTTTTATTTTTTGCGACAGGAGTTCTTGTGCTTATATCGTTCCTAAGCTTATAAAGAAAAACGCTTGCGCAATTTGCCAATCAGACTTCGAACGCGACTGCTTAAATCAATACGTACATCGTTTTCAGGGTCGTGCTCGACTTCATAACGCTTAACCAACTCAGGGCTGGCTTTGAGTTTTGCATGATGCTGGAAAGCACGGTTGACGCTAATCTCAAGTAGGCTGGCACGCATGGGCTTCGGTAAGCAGCGATAAACCTGACCTTTATTAATCAAATCAATGAGCAAGCCCGCATCCTGAAATTCCGTCTGTACCAAGACCACCAAGTGCGGCGCATCTTGTTTTAAGGTGAAGATAATCGGCGCGATATTTTCGCCGCTGACATTGATGTCGGTAATACACACGCCGATATCTTCATTGGCCAAATAATCGTAAGCTTCTTCTAAGCCTTCTGCGTGCAGGACTCTATAGCTATGCGAGAACTGCTTGCTTATTTGCTCAATCAGCTCGTCGGTTTCATCGATGACCAACAGTGTCTGCTTTTTACCCGAGCTATCAAATTGCTCCGCGTCCTCATCTGGATTATAAGTCAACGCGATTTCGGTGGCGCGACCGACGACCGCAAGTAGCTCCTCAGATTTACAAGGTTTGGTCAAATAACGATAAATCTCACCATCGTTAATAGAGCCAATAATCGCGTTCAAATCCGCGTAACCGGTCAATAAAATCCGCATGGTAGACGGCGAGACTTCTTTGACTTCGCGCAAGATATCGACACCCACGCGCTCGGGCATACGTTGGTCACTGACCGCTACGTGTACATGGTTATTTTTGATATAGTCGATATATTCAGTCGGGTCAGTGGTGATAAACACGTCATGCGTTTTACGAAACAGCAGTTTCATCGAACGTAAAATACGTTGTTCATCGTCGATAAATGCCAACTTCGGTTTTGGTCCAGACCCTAGCTCAGCGCCAGAGGTTTCCATTTCATGGTCAAATTCATTCATGATGATATCCTTATGATGAATAATAGTACGATAGCTTTATATAAGCATTTAAATAGCAATTGAGCTCACAACAAAACGAACAACAGAACCTAGCGCTTACGCTGCTAGGCTTTGTTCAGTTAAATCATTATCAATCGGTAGCGTTAAGGTAAAGGTGGTGCCAACGCCTTCGGTTGAAACCGCTTTAATGTCGCCATTATGCTGCTCCATAATCTGCTGACTGATGGCCATCCCAAGACCGGTTCCTTCGCCCGCGCCCTTAGTGGTAAAGAACGGCTCAAAGATTTGGTTAAGTACCTCGGCGCTCATGCCTTTACCATTGTCGCTGACATCGATATAGACATGACTGTCATCGGCGCGCGTTCGCACTTCGATTTTGCCATCTGGTTTTTCGCCCATGGCTTGCGCGGCGTTATTAAGCAAGTTCACTAGCACCTGATTAATCTGTGACGGCGAGCATTTAATTTCAGGCGTCGGCGCAAAATCAGTGACAATCTCTTGATGTCTGATAGAGTTGCCAGCGATTTTCAATGACGCTTCGATACATTCGCGCACATCGATGGTTTTCACTTTTGACTCATCAAGACGGGCAAAGTTACGTAGGTTTAGGACCATCTCGGTGATTTGCTCGACACCAAAGAGTGAGTCTTTAATCAGCTCTTTAAGCTCAGTGGACAAATCATCTTCTTGGATTTCATCCGACGCACGGACGATATCAGCCAATAACTTATCAATTTTGCCATCAGTAGCGGCATCAGTTTTAGCGGCTTTTAACCCTTGTACCAATTCAATCAACTCTTCGTATTGCTCAGTCAACTGACTGATAATCTCAAGGTTGTTTTGCACATAAGATAATGGCGTATTAACCTCATGAGCGACGCCCGCCACCATTTGACCCAAGGTTGCCATTTTTTCTGAACGGATCAATTGCAGCTGAGAGTTTTTCAGCTCTTTTAGCGTCTCTTGTAGCTCAGCGGTACGCTCTTCAACTTTAATCTCTAGCTGCTGATTAATATTGGCAAGCTTACCTTCGTTAGATTGGATACGGTCTAGGAGGTCATTAATAGAGCCATTTACCAGCCCAATCTCGTTGCGACCTTTGGTGAATTTAACCTCACTTAGCTTATTGTATTGCTTATCATTAATCAGGTTTTCCGCTTGCGAGATTTTATCGGTGGTTTCTTTTAACGGTTTAAACGCTAAATAAGTGAGCATAAAGTAAATCAAACCCGCGGTGATAAGTAGCGCGAGGGCAATCCAGTTAATCAGATTTTTACTTAGATTGTCAGCGATGGCGTTAATTTCAGCATCAGGCTGGACGACGATAAGTTTCCAATAAGTCTCAGGAATCTCAAATACGTACGCTTGGCTGCCGTTATAATAGCTGTCTTTTTCTAACTCAAAGCTCTGCAATAAGCGGCTGTCCATCGCGTTTTGCTTATTTTCACCGTTGTTTAGATAAGCGGCGTAGTTGACGAGATAATAGCCTTTTGACGTGCCGGTTTCGGCTTTATCAAGCGTGGTCAATACCTGCTGAACTTGCGGCGATACGCTAGCGGCAACGCGCTCGATGGTTTCGTTACGCTGCGTCTCCAAGAAGTTTAGTACCGGATTCCAAGCAGGGTCAGCGTTGATAACTTGTTTGATATCAAGCGGTGTACCGGTGGCTTCGTCGATATAGCTTAAGCGCTCAGGATTAGAGGAGGCGATAACTTTGTCACTGTTATCGAGCAGTAAAATATAACCTGAGCCCGAGCTTTCACTGAGCTTAACGATGTTTTCTTGCAGCTGGTTTAGGGTAAAGTTGACAGTACTGGCACCCCAGAACTGGTTATCACGCTCGATGGCGACACCGCAACTCATCGCCAGCTCGCCTTTGGTTTGGCTGGCGCGGACATGGTTCCAAATACAGCTTTCAGGTTTGAGCAATTTCAAAACGCTAAACCAGTCTTCTTGATAATAAGGATTGGCAGGGTTTGGGTCGCTGAGTACCGCTTGATAATCGCCGTTTTGACGCACCATCAAAAATGGATGGGTGGCGGTATTGGCGCCCAGTGCGCCTTTTTCTGGCCAAATGCCGCCACTACCTAATAAGTTATAATCGCGCTTATCAAAAGCATTGGCGGTACTGGCTTGCAAAATCGCTTCTTGTGGCGGCAAAGTCTGCGCGCTTTGCTGCAATAACAGGGCACTGCGCATCACGCGATTGATATCGGCTGAGATACTATTGACCGCGGTATTACCACGCTCAGCGACCAGTTTTGCCGATTCAAGGCGAATTTTTTCATGACCTTCTTTATCAACAACATACACAACAACGGCTAGTACGACCACAAAAGCCATAAATAGAATGGTCGTCACTTGGGTACTGACTTGGTTAAAAAAGCCAACTTTTTTGGAGGCACTCATGAGGGGATTGTCCTTGGATAAACGTGACCACAAAGCAGACTGTCTATACAGACTACTGATGCTATTTGCTGTGAGCAATCGATGATGTGGTGATACGTAAGCCTTACGAAAATGGGATTTGAGTATTGAGGCAAAGTTTTTAAAATTATCACTCAGTTAAATATCTAGATATATAACTAGTATTAAAGTATTTACGGTTAATTCATAACTTAAACGACTATGAAAAACACTATTTGGCTTACTTAACGGTCTTAAAAAGGACGGTATTAAGTAGGAGGTTGCCGAAATTTTGTGTTTTAAGACTTGATAGTTAAATTTTTTGAATAAATTTTTTATATCATTTGGAAAATCTAAAAGGGGGTAATGGTTAACATAGCTTCAATAACAATAAGAAATGTTAAATTGCATATATTAACAATATAGAAACAATTTTATGATAACAATGTTTAGCGCATAGTAGCGAGCCTTTTTCTTTACTTGTGAGTCGTTATATATGGATTTCTAAAAAGTTACTTAAGCGCAGTATTCCAATAATCTTGCCAAACAATTGCAATAATCTTGCCAAAAAGTGCTCTTGAAAAGTTAACTTAACGCACTCATCTAGGCGCTAACGTTATATAATGGTCTGTTTTATCCATCGACCTAGCTGACAAGTTGGGCGTTGCTGATAGCTTCAATGACCAGCAACTTATTAATGAGTTTGAGCTATTAATTGACTAAATCCTTGCGTGATTGTTTGTATGATTGTGGCTTGATTCATTAACTATCTATTTTCTTATCATCTGAGTACAAAAGACATCGCCTTATGACTATCTCTATCGCTTCATTGCACAGCACCGAATTTGCCGTTGGTCAACGTTATTTATCTGATACGGAGTCTGAGCTTGGCTTGGGTGTGGTCATCGACGTCGATGACCGCTGTGTACATATCTTATTTCCGCAAAGTGAAGAGACCCGCGTCTACGCCAAAAATTCTGCGCCGTTATCGCGCGTGGTGTTCAAAGAAGGTGATAGTATTTCTGACCAAGCCGGTAATAGCTATACCGTAACCGCGGTCGAAGAAGTGATGGGCGTGCTCAAATACAGTGTTGATGAGCATGAGCGCGGCATTATGGAAACCCGTTTGGCGGCTAATATCACGCTGGCTAAGCCGCTTGAGCGTTTGCTGGCTGGTCGTATTGAGCGCGGGGATTGGTATGAGCTGCGTCAAGATATCTTGCGTATGCAATCAGCGCTAGCGGGTCATCCGCTCAAAGGCTTGATGGGCGCACGTGTCGATATCATCGAGCATCAGCTGTATATTGCCCATGAAGTCGGTAAACGTATCGCCCCGCGTGTCTTGCTTGCTGACGAAGTTGGCTTGGGTAAGACCATTGAAGCAGGTCTGATTATTCATCAGCAGCTACTGACTGGCAAAGCTGAGCGCGTCCTAATTCTTGTACCAGACAGTTTGCAGTATCAGTGGATGATCGAGCTGCGTCGCCGTTTTAACCTAAACTTTGCCTTGTTTGATTTGGTACGTACCGCTGCGATTAAAGAACACGACCCTGAGCAAAACGTCTTTACGACTGAGCAATGTATCATTGCCGGCATGGACTTATTGCTTGACCATCCAGATTTGTACGATCAAGCGATGGAAGCGGGTTTTGATTTATTGGTCGTCGATGAAGCGCATCACCTGCATTGGGATGAAGCACAAGGCGGCAATGATAAATATGACCTCATTGCTGACTTTGCCGAAGAGACACCGGGTGTCATGCTATTAACGGCAACACCTGAGCAGCTTGGCGCCCAAAGCCACTTTGCCCGTCTGCGTTTATTAGACCCCGATCGCTTTGATGACCTTGATGAATTTATCGATAGCCAAGAAGCCTTTGCCGAAACTGCCGCTGTTGCCAGTGTCTTAATCGAAGATAAACCATTAAGCAACGGTCAAATCACGGCATTAAGTCATCTGCTTTCTATTAGTATCGATGAATTAGTAAACATTAATGACGACGAAAAACTGCGTACTTATGCGCTCAATGAACTCCTTGACCGTCATGGTACGGGGCGTATTTTATTCCGTAATACCCGTGAGAGTGTCAAAGGTTTTTATGGTCGTAGCAGCCAGCCGTATCCGTTGCCGCTACCTGAAGCATGGGTAGATAGCTATCAAACCAAGGGTAAATTGCGCGAGCAGCTTTGGGGCGAAGAAAATCAACCCGATGGCGGCTGGCTAGAGGATGATCCGCGGGTGCCGTGGTTGATTGATATTTTGAAGGGTGAGCTTAAGCATAAAAAAGTATTGTTGATTGCTCGTAGTGGGGCGACGGTTGAAAGTTTAGAGGCGGTATTGCGTCTACATGCTGGTATTAAAACCGCTATCTTTACTGAGCAGATGACCTTACTTGAGCGTGACCAAGCGGCGGCGTTTTTCGCCGACTTAGAAGGCGCGCAGATATTACTCTGCTCAGAGATTGGCTCAGAAGGTCGCAACTTCCAGTTTGCAAGCCAGCTGATATTGTGGGACCTGCCTGCCAATCCAGATACGTTAGAGCAGCGTATCGGTCGCCTAGACCGTATCGGACAGACACAACAAATTATGCTGCACGTTCCTTATGTACAAGGAACGGCGCAAGAGCGACTGTACCGCTGGTATAACGACGCGCTCAATATGTTTAATCAGATTTCTCCAACGGCGCAAAGCGTACAAGAGCAATATATCCAAGAGTTGAAACCGCTGCTTGAAGGCGCGGATACCGACGCTAACCGCACCACTTTGCAGGATATTATCGAAAAAGCACAGCAAACGCGCTTGGGACTCGAAGCACAGCTACAAGCTGGTCGCGATCGCTTACTTGAGTACAACTCATGCCGTCCGCGCGTTGCTGGGCGTATTGCCGATGCCATGCATGATTTTGATAAACATAATCTATTGCCGCAATTTATCGAGCGCTTTTTTGCTTCCGCCAATATCGACCACAATATCCAACGTGATGGCTCATGGGTGATTGCGCCGATTGATAGCACGGAAATTAGCGATTATATCGACGGTCTGCCGCTCGGTGATGAAGATGGTATGACGCTGACCTTTGAGCGCAAGCAAGCGCTGCAGCGTGAAGATATCGAATTTATCACCTATGAGCATCCATTGATGCGCGCGATTTATGAGCTAGCAAGTACCAGCACTTTTGGGAATACCACCGTTGCGATGCTAAAGAGTGCCGCCGTTCCACAAGGTATGGTGCTGCTAGAAGTGAATTTTCGCGTTGAAGCGATTGCGCCAAGATTGCTTAATCTGCCTGCTACCTTGCCGACGCAAAATATTCGTGTGTTTATCAGTGAGCAGGGTAGTGATTTATCCGCGCGTATTAGCAGCGATATGATTATGCCGCATATTGAGCGCTTGGATAAAAACCGCGCCCGCCAAGTGATTAAAGTACGTGGCGATGTGATTGAGCAGCGCTATTATGAAGCAGAAGATATTGCCCGTCAGCAGCTAGAAGAGATTGGTGAACAGGCAAGCGCACGCTTTAGCCAGCAGTGGTCACGTGAAATCAAACGCCTAAAGCATCTGCAAACGATTAATCCTAACGTGCGCCCAGAAGAGATTGAGCGTCTAGAGCAGCTAAAAGCCCAAGGTGAGCAAGCACTAGGCAATTTATCGCTGGTGCCAGACTCTATCCGCGTGCTAGTTGCTGTAAAACCATAGGATAAGGTCAAATAAAAAGCGAGGTGTTTCATCATCTCGTTTTTTATTTATGTTTGTGAGCTTAGATGCTACTTGTTTAGATAATTACTTGCTCATTATTGTTAAGCTAATAAAGCGTTAAACCGACTCGTAAGGCGGCGACTGCTTAGTCAAAATCTTTAATATTCGCTAAGATGATTGGCTTTTCGCTTTATAATGAGCGATTGCTAATCATTTTACTGGCTATTTATTTGGCGTTGTCAGCGTTATCTGGCTGTTTAGTGCAAACTATAATAGCCATGCTATAACAGTTTTAAAATGAACCTACTATACATATTATTTTAAATTCAAACGCCACATTGGCTTAAGCCGTATCGTATTGATACGCTTGACCCTTGAGTGCTTATATCTCAATGCTTGGTGTGATTGATCAAAATAAGGAAACCTATCGTCATGTCTGATTATCCGCAACTGATCGATGAGCTGCTCGCTACCGTCGCGCTTATCGAAGTCAGCCCTGATGTTTTTGAAGGTAAAAGCCACGATTATGTGGGCAGTCGTATTTTTGGCGGGCAAGTGCTGGCGCAAGCAATTATGGCCGCATCGCATACGCTCGATAAAGACAAACCTTGTCATTCGCTGCATGGTTATTTTTTGCGCGGCGGCGATATCAATCAGCCGGTGATTTACCAAGTACGCCGCCTGCGTGATGGTCGCAGCCTGTCAGCGCGTGAAGTCACGGCAATTCAGTATAAAGAAGTGCGCGGTAAAGCGCCTGTCGAGCAAGTGATATTTTCGATGATTGCTTCGTTTTCACCGATGGAAGAGGGTTTGGAATATCAAGAAGATATGCCCGTGTATCCGCCGCCAGAAGACTTGCTTGATGAGCAAGATTTAAAAGAGCAGTATGTTGGAAAGGTTCCTGATGCCCTAAAAGCGCGCTTTATGCGTCATCGTCATGTCGAGATTAAACCGATTAAGCCGCGTGATCCGATTCATCCAGAACCGATGAAACCCAAGCAAGCAAACTGGCTGCGTATCCGTGAGCTTGGAAAGCAGCCTGTGGCCATTCAGCAAGCACTATTGGCGTTTTCGTCTGATTTTTACTTGGTCGGTACCGGGCTGATGTCACATGGGGTCAGCTTTATGACCAGTGGTTTGCAAGCGGCGAGTATTGATCACTCGATGCATTTTCATCGTGATTTTGATTTAAATAATTGGCTGCTATATGACATGTGGAGCGACACGACCTCTAATGCCAAAGGCTTAAATCACGGTCAGTTTTGGCAAGATGGTCGATTGGTCGCAACGGTACAACAAGAAGGCCTGATGCGTTTGCGGGTGCCCAAATCTTAAATTTTGTCTTAGTTTTTTGTAGGTTATAAATGAAAAAAGCGACTCAGAATATATTTTGAGTCGCTTTTTTTTATAAAGGTTACTTAGTCGCCCTAACTTAGGCTTCCAAGATCTTTACCATTGCTCGTGGCAATCCAAGTGTTGCTTGTGCATCTTCAGCATTTGACCAATTTATAATAATATCTGCTGCTTGCAAGGCTTTGGTCAAATCAGCCGTTTGCTCATTCGTTAAAGTCAGTGATTGCGGCGTTAAATACCAATGGAAATGGGTTAAGGAGTGTTTGATAGGCGCGTCATCAAGCAAGGTTTTATTAATGGGCGCGGCTGCTAAATTACGCTTATCTAACCATTCATTGATAATTTGCTCAGCGGTGGTAAATTCTGTTTCATAGACTTTTTCATTGCTAGCAACTTTTAATGATTTATCATCGCTGGCTTTTGAATTTTTAGCAGTTGTTTTGCCACTTACTTTACCGTCAATTTTCTCAACAAATTGCAAAGGCAAACTCCATAGTCCGCCCCAAATGCCATTGTCAGGACGCTGTAGCCATAGTATGTTGCCGGCCATATCTTTAATCAATAGCGCATTGCTAAACTTGCTTGGCTTGGGCTGCTTTTTAGCTTTGACCGGATAATCGGTCTCGCGACCCTGCGCATGGGCAATACAATCATCTTGCAATGGGCACAACAGACAAGCAGGCTTGCTACGCGTACATAAGGTTGCACCCATATCCATCATGGCTTGCGCAAACAATCCTGAGTTCTCTCTTGGTGTTAAACGCTCCGCCAATGCCCACAGCGCTTTGGTCGTAGCCGACTTAGTAATATCACCATCGATAGCCGCCCAGCGGGTGAGGACGCGCTTGACATTACCATCACAGATGACGCCATAACGATGTAGCCCCATTGCCATAATCGCCCCAGCGGTCGACGGTCCAACGCCAGAAATCGCCTCCCAACCTGCTAGCGTCTGCGGAAAGTCGCCCGTCTCATCAATCACTGCAACCAATTGCTTTGCGCCTTTATGCAGATTACGCGCCCGTGCATAGTAGCCAAGTCCTGCCCAATGCTCGGCAACCAAATCCCATTCTGCTGCGGCTAAATCTTGCACCGTCGGAAACGACGCCATAAAGCGGGCAAAGTAGGGCAGCACTGTCATTACTTGCGTTTGCTGGAGCATGACTTCTGATAGCCAAACGATATAAGGATTGGGCGTATCGGTTTGGTGCTGTTGCCACGGCAGATCGTGGCGACCGTTTTCAGCGAACCAATCGAGCAGGCGGGGAGCGAATGAATCCAGAGAAGTTAATGACTGAGAAAATTGAGTAGGCAAGAGTATTCCTTGTAAATTGAACAGGGATATATAACGTTTGGGACAAACAGTGTTTATGGGTGTAATACGATTGATACAAGACAATAGTAGATGAGCTTCGTTTTCAGTATCGGGGAATGAAAATCAAGGAATGGAGCTATAATTCACTGTCTTGTTTGCCAAGTAAATTTTGAGTAAACCTTCAGATAAGTTAAAGGTAAATAATAGAATATAACAGGTGCGCTAGGCGCACCCTACAACTTTATCTAAGTTCGATCTACTTCCGATTCTTCCGCGTTTTTAAACGACGCAAACGTTTTTCTTCTTCTTTAGCGATTCTTTTCTCTTCGGCTGCGACTCGTTGTTCAGCGACCACAATTTCTTCAGCTTCAGTCATTTCTGGCGTCTCGAGGGTAATATTTCCAAGCTTGCCGCTACGTAACTCGTTAATCAAAATCTCAGACATGCGGTAGGTATCGACTTGATTGCCCGCGCGCACGCAGCCGCGATTACGTCCCGCCATTTCAAAAAACTCCCAATCGGTCTTGGGTAATTCTTCAATCTTATAGCGGGTTTTTAGCAGTTCAGGATAGGCTTGCATGAGATACTCAGCGGTATAACTGGCCACATCGGCGAAGTCAAACGCCGTATCACGAATACCGCCGGTCGCCGCCAAGCGATAGCCAGAGTTTTCGTTTTCAACCTTTGGCCACAGCATGCCAGGCGTGTCATAGAGCATGATGTCATCGTCAAGCTTAATCAGCTGCTGTGACTTGGTCACCGCTGGCTCGTCGCCCGTTCTAGCTACCGCGCGCCCCGCTAAGGTATTAATCAAGGTTGATTTACCAACGTTTGGAATACCCATAATCATGGCTTTGATTTGACGTCCCGTCCCGACTTTATTGGGTACGAGGGATTTGCATATTGCAATGATACGCTTGACGTCATCGGCTTTGTTATTGTCGCAAGCGATAGCTTTAACGCCGTCTTGTTGTTCAAGATATTCCATCCACGCTTTGGTCAATTCAGGATCAGCAAGGTCGGCTTTATTTAAAATTTTGATGACCGGTTTTTCGCCGCGTAATGCCGCGACCATTGGGTTTTCGCTACTATAAGGAATACGCGCGTCAATCACTTCAATGACGACGTCCATCTGCGGCATGATTTCTTTGATTTCGTTACGGGCTTTGTTCATATGCCCAGGGAACCACTGAATACTTGCTCTCTTATCCATCTGCTTTACTAACCTTTTATAAAAAATGCTCAAAGTAAGACAATCAACGTCTACTTTCTAATGGTGTTCAGTTTACTACACAACCAGCGTCACCACGTTAACATTTCATTCAACGTAACGCACAGAGCAGACTATTATTCAAACTCGTCTGTTAAATCCTCACGTGCTGGTGGCAATGGCGCTAAATAACCAATGACCAAGATTAAGCTACCCGCACCAAGGAAGGAAATCACTCGCCAAATCGCCTCGGTCTGGGATAAATCAACCAAGACCAGTTTTAACACCACAACTCCCAATAGTCCAATGCCCATAAACCATAGCGTTCGTTGTCCATAGCGGCTGGCGATAATAGTGGCGACCAAAGCAATGAGCGTCCATAAAATGGTTAGTCCCGTTTGTACTTGCTCGCTATTCCAAGCGCCTCCTGTCACGTCGTATAAACCGCCAGTCCATAACGGCGTGCCGATAAATGCGTGCAGCGTTCTAACTAACATGCTAGAGCCTATCCAAAAACTAATCAGCGCTAAGATAATTAACAGCATATCGTTTTTAGGAATGGCTTTTAATAGATTTCTCGAACCTCTACCATGTGGCTGACGGAGTAAATAAACGCCCAAGCCGTAAAACACCACCAGCCATAACGTCACATCATATAAGTTAAATAAAGGAAAGTAGGGCAGTTCCCAAATAATACCATCGTAAGTGAAGTTGGTAAAAATAGCCCAACCTAGTGTGATTGGTACAAATATTTTGGCACTGTCTAATAATGCCTGATGCCAATCAAACCAATAAGGCGCAAATACTGAGGTCGCTGCTCCCGTTTGCGAGTGTGATTGCTTATCATTGTATTGAACCATAGCATGACGCTGTGTACACCATAATCCAGCCAGCATAAAGGCAACCGGAACCAAAATAGTCATGACGCCTTTTGAATCAGGCAAGCCATAATGCATAGCTTCTGCCAATAGGATAATGCCAGCACCAAGCCAGCTCGCGCTATCAAAACTTTTTAACTCCGCTTCTTTATGCCATGACTTTAACCATAGTTGCCCAACGACTAACCAACCTATGAATAAGGCAATAAATATCGGCCAATGAAAGGTTGTCCATTGATGATCAAATTCATACTTTTGTGGCAGTTGAAACAGTAGTGCGGCATAAAATAGCAGCAATAACCCATGGCTAAACTGCCTAATCTCGCGCCACGCATGATAGTGATTGACTGCCTGATAAATAGTTAGGCTGGTTAAGGTGGCCAATCCTAGCAGCGCCGTCGTTGCTAAGCGCCGGCTGGCAAGCCAGTGGTCAAAATCAATCACCAATACGTACAGCAGCCAAACCATTGCAGTAAAGGTTAAAAAGCGACCCAAATTTGGACTGCGCCACATCAAGTTAAACGCCATACTTTGGCTATTGATACTGGTAAGCCATTGCTTAGTAGCGAGTTCACCAATGCCCAAAGCTTTAGTATAGGCAGTCAGCGTATGATTGGCGTTAAGCTGGTTGTTGGCGTCATCAATAGGCGAGTTGCTGGCGCGTAAGATAAACATCGTAGCTAGATAGCTGAGCGCCGAAATCGTCAACGCCAACGTTGGATAATCTTTGATCGTAAAGACCACAGTTATCATCAGCATCGCGATACTGAGCAGCTGCAGTAACAACCCAAACAATACTGACCATGCACGTAGTGAGCGCCGTCCAAACCATACCAAGGCCAGCCCTTGTACCGACCAGCCAAAGGCAATCCATTCTGCATCAAGTGCCAGCGGAATCACTAATGCTAAAAAGCCAAACCCTAACGCCAGCATACCTTCAGTAATCAGAGCATAGCGCTGACTGCGTTTAATAAAGCGCCAACCAAGACCCAGATAAATCATCGCTAAAATAGCACTAACAATGGTCAACGCATGATGAATATCCTGCAATAAGGCAGAAAATAAGCCAAATGCCAATATCGGCACGGAGAATAACAGACCAATATCGATAGGGAATACATAGCTAGAACGTCGTTCTTCAACATTAGCCACGTTCATAATAGCTTCATTGTCATCGTTATAAGCAATGATTTGTTGCGCGTAGCGAATCACCACAAATAAATACAGAATGAGATGTAGGGCAACCAGTACCACCAATGACCAACGCTGATTATCAATAATTACCGTTACGTTCTCTGTCAGTCCCCAATAATAAGCCAGCCCAAACGTGACTCCTGACCCAAAAATATTGAGCACTTTCCACGGACGATAATGAGCAATTACTGCAATAGTCACGTTTAGTAATAAGTAATAGCTAAACAAAACCGTCAAGCTGCCTGTATCCTGACTGGTCAATATAGGCGCAAAAAAGCCGCCCGATAATGCCAGTAATGCCAAAGGAAAGGCGTTTTGACGGACGGCTAAAACGACGGTAAGTGCTGATAATAAACCAAGTCCTATAAAGCTTGGTAGACTTGCCAGCACTTGATAAACGCTATAGGCAAAAAAGGTGGTTAGATAAGCAATCGCCAATCCTGCGCCTTGCAAAGTGATGCCGTAAGCAAAGCGGTTTTTTACTAATTTTAATCCTAAAGCTGCTAACCCTAAACCGAGGACGCCTATGGCAATGAGTTTAAAGGCGATGGGTATTTCAATATAGTCGCTTAATAAGCGCAGTAATAACACCACCCCAACGAGCAACACCAATACCCCAACGCGCACTACTAAGTTGCCGCCAAAAAACCAGTTTTGCATAGAGTGAATAATGGAGGTGACGATAGGCAAGGAGCGCTCGTCTGGCTCTATCGTTGTAACGGGGGTTCTCGATTTTGTCGATTCTGCTGGTTTTAGCTTTAAGCCGAGGTTTTCTTCTATGGGTTCGGCGCTAGCGTCAGCGGCTGTAACCAAATCTACTGCTGCTAACGGTATCGGTGGCGGCATTGATGACCGCAAGGTTGGAGAGGTGTCAGGCACTGATGCAAATTGACTTTCTTGATCGCTATTTATATCGGCGTGAGAAGATTTTGCTGTCGTTGTGTCCTGTTTTTGCCGTTTAAGCTCAGCTTGCAGCGCTGTCATATCATGACGCAACTGTCTAATTTGTTGGCTTATCCTCGCGTACAGGATGATCACCACGATCAATAAAGCCATAAAAGCCAGCCAGCCCAGCTGATTTATCAATAGATATAACATCCTCGTCACTCAATCCCACTTATAATAGAGTGATGATGACGTTATTTGCTCATAAGCACAAGATTGGTCATGGTAGTTATTGTGTATAACGACTAAAAACAGGGGTCGCTTTCTGAGAAAGTGACCCCTGTTTTTCGTCTTATACTTTGTATTAACACTCGTTATAGTGAGCGTTTATACAACTTGATTGATGATATCTTTAAAATTATTAACCAAGATTGGCTTTCATAAATTCAAGCATGTTGTCCCAGCTTTGCTTAGCAGCGGTTTCGTTGTAGCCAAGGTCAACGTCGTTTTTGGCCGCGCGTTCATCGGCGTGCGGATTGGTAAAGCCATGTTTGGCACCGTCATAGACATCAATCGTGTAGTCAACATCGGCAGCATCTAGCTCTGATTTTAGACCTTCGATTGCCTCCATTGACACCATCGAATCATCACGGCCGTGAGCGACCAATACTTTGGCTTTGAAGTTTTTATCGGCTGGCTGTTTTGCTGATGGGTTGCCATGGAAAGTAGCAACCGCTTTTAATGGCATACCTTCACGCGCCATATCGAGCACCACTTTACCGCCAAAACAATAACCAATCGCCGCTAAGTTATCGCGATTAACCGCCAGTTGGTCACCAAAGTCATTGAGTATTAAGCGGCAACGTGCCATTAGCATGTCTTGATCAGCAAGTACTTGCTCCATCCACATATTGGCCATCGACGCGTCGCTGGTCAGCTTGCCTTCACCGTAAACGTCCATCGCCACCGCTGCATAGCCTGCTTTTGCTAAGCGCTCAACGACGGACTTTGGATGATCGACCACGCCCCACCATTCTGGCGCCACCAAAATACCTGCTACTGGATTGTCCTCTGAGGCAGATTCTGGCAGCGCCACATAGCTGATAAGCTCGACGTTGTTTTCGGTAGTGCTGATCAATTCAAAAGTCTTAATTGACATATTATTGTCCTTTTTTTATGTTATGAAGGGGATTTTATAAATGACTGTTTTATAGATGACTGTTTTATAAATGCTTGTTTTATAAGTGTTAACTGTCCGTATTTTGCTTCATTCTTTTATTTACTTCTCCTACCTTAACGCCCAAGTTCGCCAAAAACAGCTATAATACTGTAACGCTCTTTATCAAAATGCTACGGCGACTTTATGACACTCAATTTGTTCAATCAATCTGGATCTCAATTAGCATCCGCTCTAGATTCCAAAACAACAACTGATTCAGATTCAGCGACGCCATCTGCTGTGCGCTTATTTCCTCACAGCCAAAACAATGCTAATGATCTATTGCGTCCGCAGTTTTGGTCACGTTTTGCGCTGTCAGAGCTAAACCATAGCGAATGGGAAGCGCTATGCGATGGTTGCGGTAGCTGTTGCCTAATCAAGTATATCGACGATGACAATGTCAGCGATGACCATAGTCATGAAGCAGAAATGGTTGAATATACCGATGTCACCTGCCAGCTGATGGATTGCGCGACCGGTTACTGCAAGCATTACGCCACCCGCCAAGAGCATGTGCCGGACTGTATTCAGCTAACTATGGAGAATTTGCCGCAGATGATGTGGCTGCCGTCGCACTGTGCTTATAAGCGCTTGTATAAAGGACAAGATTTACCAAGTTGGCATTTGTTATTGACGGGAGATGCGGTGGCAACTCAGCAGCAGATGCGCGCTGCCAATGTTGGCGTAGCAGGGCGCTGTATTTCTGAGATTGGCATGACAGATGAGGAGATGGAGGAGCGGGTGGTAAATTGGGTCCAGCCTTAACCTAACTTTTTTTATAAAGGGTTTAATCTATGTTTATGCTTAATGAACAATGGGTTTAACGTCGCAATACCGCTTTGGAGAGTAGCTGCACCTCTTCGAAAACCTCAGCTATTCTTTAGATTCCTGCGCGGCAGATTTGGCGCTCGCTTCCGCATCGGCTTGTGAATCTGCCAGTGGCGGGATAGGAATATCTTGCCGAATTTGCTTGGAGAACTCGCGGCTATTGATAGCGCTAGTTCCTGCCAAATTATCAAAGCCGCGAACCTTTGGATTGATATGGGTGCGCTCGTACCACGTGTCCATTGACCAAGGCTGACCGTCTTTTTCAGGGTTGGCGTCGAGCATGCCAACGTCGTATAAGTAGTTTGGTAGCCAGCCCGATACCCAAATCCGATAATCCCATGGCAAGCGGTCGCCACTGACGATACGCGCCATATAAAAGATAATATTGGTACAGTTGCTCATCAACGTGTTGTACCAAGTTGGTTTGGCATTCAATTCATCGGCGGCAGTTAAGTAAGACTCAAATAACGACTTGACCTCGTGCTGTTGTAGATTGCTGACCGGAAACAGATAAACTTGCTCACCGCGAGCATTACTGCGAGTATAAATGATATCGCGCTCTTCAGCAGCAATCAGGCTCAGCTCAAAACGCCTAAAAAACCCTGCCAATGCCGAAAACGACTCGCCTTCTTCTTTACGAATCTCAAACGAGAAGGCGAGCGGCCTATCATCTTCAAAGCGAAAACTGACCAAAGTATGCGCAATCAGCGGCCCCATCCAATAGGAGTTGGTCACATCGACGCCAGAGAGTTTTGACATATCAATGGTGCGCGTGTCCCAATGTTCAGTCGCTTCTTTATCGGTACGCCAATCAAAGTTTCGCACATTGGTGAGCGTGACTAAGTCAGGGTTGTTGGCATCGCGGCTATAAGTAACTCTTTCGCTGACTTCCGCCATCCAGTCGCGGTCTTGTTTGGGCTCGATAGAAAAAAACCAGCCCAAACCAATAAACCAAACTGCCCCATATAAACCAATGAGCCATTTAACGGCTACTTTTTTATCTGGCGCTGCTGAATTATTTGATGGCTGATTACCTCGATTTTTTGGAGTTTTTGACCAATGCCTTTTTGTTGCATAAGCGGCATTAGCCAGCGCCGCTAAAATGCCGATTATAACAAGGGTCGTAAGCCAAGTAATCGGTGAGCGTATGCCAAACTGATACCAAATTGCCATTAACAGCCAAATAGCAGATAGGAGCAACGTAGTAACGATTAAAACCTGCGCGAGGTAATAGCGCCAAGTTCGCTTTTGCTGGCGATCATGAGCTGCCCCATGCTCTAAGCGATTGCTGTTTGAAAGCGGCGAGAGCAGGCGAGAAAAAAATGCACGTAGCGACATAGGTTTGACTTTGAGGAATGAAGGCTTTGACCATAGCAAAGTTTGCAACACACTGACAATACAATTTGAGTGAATTTGTCGTTGAATGTCCGTAAGCCTTGCGATAAAGTGAAACCTATTAGGCTAGTCTATTTTTATCTATACTTATATAGTTGTCATTTATCGCTATGATAGGATTTGTATGGATAATTTGATCTTTATTTAAATATTTTGACTACTGCCTAAATATAAAGTCGCTGTTTTATTTGCTATTTTAATCCCCATTTAGGTTTAAGATTTTAATTGCTATTCACTATTTTCTTTGATTACTGCTATTAACTAAAGAGGTTAAATCACATCATCATGTCCGAAGACGCTCCAAGCCCGAGTAGTTGGTCGATGCGCGGCTTAAAACGCTGGCTATCGACCGCCCCCGAAACCCGTGATGAACTGATACGTTTGGTGCAAGACTCGCGCCAGTTCTTAGAACCCGATACTGTGGACATGTTGGAAGGCGTCCTTGATTTGCCTGCCACCCAAGTTCGCGAAATTATGACCCCGCGCCCGCAAGTGATTGGGCTGCACGAAAGCGCTAGCTTAGCTGAAGTGATGGATATCATTCTTGAGACCACACACTCGCGCTATCCGGTCTTTGATAGCCAAGACGATGATGCCGTTATCGGTATTCTATTGGCAAAAGACTTGATTCCTATCCTCGTACACATGGTGCGCGATCAAGAAGATAAAATTGGCAGTCAACGTTTACGAGACTTGGTGCGTCAGCCGCTTTATATCAGCGAAACGGCGCGCTCTGATACTTTGCTACGCTCATTACAGCGCACCCAAGTGCATATGGCGATTGTCGTCGATGAGTTTGGGAATTTTGCTGGTGTGGTAACGATGGAAGATTTGCTCGAAGAAATCGTCGGCGATATCGTCGATGAGCATGATGACTTCGATGAAGACAGTGATATCAATAATATCGTCGCCGATCCTGAAAGACCAAATACGTGGCGCGTGCAAGCATCGACAGTGATTGAAGACTGTAACGATGAGCTTGGCGCCCACTTTGATGATACCGATGTTGATACTATGGGTGGTTTGGTCATGCAAGCGCTCGGTCATGTTGGTGATTTGGAAGGGGAGAGTGTGGTGATAGACGATTGGCAAATTACCATTACCGATGTTGAAGGGCGCTTTATTCAAAATCTTGAGCTGTCTAAAATCAATGCTGACCAGCAAATATTAATAGGTAGCCATTAATTTATTGATGTTTATCACTTAATCTTGGCACTTAAAGATCAGCTCGGCATTTAAATATAAAAAAACACGATTGCGGTCGTGTTTTTTTTGCTTTTAAAATCGGTATTTTGCAACGCAATGTTACCTATTGATTGATTTAGACTGGTATCATGGGCAGGTTTAATTTTTGAGCGCTGTATTGAGCAGCTAACGATTGGCTATCAATCCAGCGCTCACCGAATAAATCAAAGTTAATATTTAAGCTTTAAACGACTGAAAAATAAGGTTTTGGATAACTGCTATGCGTCTGTCTACTGTGGATTTGCAAAAACGTCTAAACCCCGATAAGCCCAAGGGCTTGCCGCTGGTGTTGACCATATTGATTGCGTGGCTGGCAGGCGCAGTGTTTATCTTTGCTCTCGCGCCGTATGGTTTTTGGCCGGTGGCGTTGGTGTCGCCTGCTATTTTGTATGCCTTACTGATGCCTGATATGACGGGCAAGCGTGCTTTTGTTATCGGTCAAGCTTATGGTACTGGGCTTTGGTGCGTCGGGGCATTTTGGCTGTATACCTCAATCCATGTCTATGGCGATACGCCAGTGTGGCTAGCGCTAATTATGATTGCGCTGATGGGCCTTGGTATGGGCTTGTTTCATGGCTTTTTGGCGCTGATTTTTAATCGTGTCGTCGGTAAACAGCCGTTATCCTTTGCTGCGCTTTGGGTATTGCAAGAGTGGATGAAAACGTGGCTATTTACCGGTTTTCCGTGGTTATTTGTCGGTTATGCCTTTACCGAGCAGTATTGGCTATCATCATTAGCGCCCGTTGCTGGCGTATTTGCGGTGTCTTTCGTGGCAGTATTATTGGCGGCAAGTTTGGTTGAGCTATTGCGTCGCCGCGGCGGTTATATGATTCCTACTGCCGCGCTGCTTATTGTCAGCTGCGCATTATGGTTGCTAAATCCGCAATGGACAAAACCAAAGGGCACGCCTGACTTGTCGGTATCATTAATCCAAGGGAATATTCCGCAAGATTTAAAATGGCTGACCGAATATCAGGTAGAAACGCTAAAAATCTATGCCACCCTGTCCAGTACCGAATGGGGCAGCGACATGATCTTGTGGCCAGAGTCTTCCATTCCCATGTTTCAAGATGAAGCGCTAGGTTTTATCAGTGAAGTGGTCAAAGTGGCCAAAGAAACCGATACCACGTGGGTCACTGGCATCCCTTATAAGGATACCGCAGCTTTTGATGCCAAGACCGATAAATACCCGCCGTTTTATAATAGTGTCATTGCTTTAGGTGCGGACGCTGAAGGGCTATATAAAAAGCAGCGTTTGGTACCCTTTGGCGAATATATCCCCTTTGAGGGCATGCTAGATATCTTGCCTAACCTTGCTGGCAGTCAAGATATCATGAGCTATAGTCGCGGCAGTGACGATCAATCACCGCTGCGCGTGCGTGGTCATAACTTGGGCGCAGCGGTTTGCTATGAAGTTGCTTATCCTGACACCACGCGCAAAAACGCCATCAATACTGACTTTTTATTGACCATTTCTAACGATGCGTGGTTTGGTAGCTCGGCAGGTCCGCTCCAGCATCTGCAAATGGTCCAGATGCGCGCGCTTGAAAACGGCCGCTGGTTTATGCGTGCCACCAATACTGGCGTGACGGCTATTATTGACCATAAAGGTCATATCGTGAAGCGGGCGCCGCAGTTTGAGCGCACCGTTTTACGCGGAAATGTGCAAGCACGCGTTGGCAATACGCCTTATATGCGCGCGGGTAATTATCCTATTTTAATCATTATTGCGCTTCTGCTATTATTAAGCTATCTTGGCAAGCGTGCGACCCCGCAGAGACGTTTGGTCAAATAAAAAAATACCCATAGGCTTTGGTTGTAAGTTTTTTCGCTAATAAACCCTTTAAATCGTTAAGGGTTTTCACAAATCGATATAAATTGCGATATAATAGGCCAATATTTTAAATATTTTGTGCAAGGTGGATAAGGTATGTCAGAACATATTGTCGAAAACAATCCCAAGAAAGAGTTCCTATTTGCTTTAGGCGGTGTTGCCTTATTTTTAGGTATCGTCTTATTAATCGGCATTTCTGGCTATTTGCGTCCAGCAGGCGAGCATATCACTGCTGAGAGCACCGAAGCGACTGCTGAAACAGAAGCAACTGCTACAGAAGCCGCGCCTGCTGCGACAGCGGAAGCTGCCGATACCGACGCAGCTGCTACTGCAACACCAGCGGATGCTACGGTAACGCCAACCGATACTGATGGTACGGTCGTTGCTGCTGAATCTGGCACCGCAACTGCTGAGGGTACTGTCAATCAAGCCGCAGTCCCTGATGATGCTAACTTGACAGCAGAAGAAGCCGATGCGGATTTGGATGGTGGTGAGGGTGCAGAGTTAACGCATACTTGGAAAACTGAAGAGTAAGCTTGTGACCTAAGTATTTTGTTATAAAAACAAATACTTGTATAAATATAGTCAGATACCCGTAATTAAATACAACTGTTGTGACGATACTTTATTCTAAGAGTGAAAATACTCTAGAAGCTAACATTAAAGACCTGTGCTTGGTTAACTGAGCACAGGTTTTTTTGTAGGTATTTGTGTAATTATTGAATAACTTTTTCTTTACTTGACCATAACCAAGTGAAACAATAATGCGCCTATGTGACCGCTTAGCAAAATAAACAGGAGTTTGGTCGTCATTACAGTGGTCTTTAAAGGAATAAAGTTATGACCAGAGACTCAAAAGTAAATGTTAGTGAAGCTGAATTGTCAGCACTGGATAATGGGTTTATGGGGCACCCAAAGCCACTACGCCCGCTGTTTTTTACCGAAATGTGGGAACGCTTTTCTTATTATAGTATTCGTCCGTTATTAGTACTGTTTATGGTCGCGACCGTTGGCAGCGGTGGTTTTGGCTTTGATGAAGTCACTGCCTCTGCTATTTATGGTATTTTCGCCGGTTCATTATATCTGGCGGCGGTACCGGGGGGTTGGCTCGCTGATAACTGGCTTGGTCAAGAGCGTGCCTTATGGTGGGGCAGCGTGATTATCGCCCTCGGTCATTTATGTATTGCGCTCTCCGCCATATTTGGCATGACGCTATTTTTTGTCGGTTTGATATGTATTGTATTAGGGTCAGGTTTATTTAAAACCTGTATTTCCGTCATGGTAGGCGCTTTGTATAAAAAAGGCGATGTGCGCCGTGATGGTGGTTTTACCTTGTTTTATATGGGGATTAATATTGGCGCGTTATTGGCCGCGCTCATCGTTGGAGTGTTTAAAGAAAAAGGCATGTGGCACGCAGGTTTCGGCGTTGGTGGTATCGGTATGCTGATATCACTTCTGATTTACCGCTTTTCTGCGCAAAAAACCTTGACCCACTATGCCCAAGCCAAAAATATAAAACCTGAGTGGGAATACGCCAATGACCGTTATAAAAATATCGGTCGCTGGGTAATCGGTTTCTTGGTGTTATTGGCAACGGCTGTGGTTTTGGTAGCAAGTGGCATGTTACCGTTTAATCCTGAAATGGTCGCCGAATATATGACTTATATCATCGCAGCAGTGGTGATAGGCTATTTTGCGATTATGTTTGTCTCACCTCGTCTTGATAAAACCGATAAGCTGCGCCTACTGACTTGCTTTATTTTAATCATCGGTTCGACACTATTCTGGTCAAGCTTTGAGCAGCAACCAACCTCGTTTAACCTATTTGCCGATCGCTATACTGACTTGAACGTCTTAGGATTTGAGATACCGAGTATTTGGTTCCAATCATTAAACCCGTTGTTTATTTTATTGCTGGCGCCCATTGTTAGTATTGTTTGGATCAAGCTTGCCAATCGTGGCCTTGAGCCAAATAGTATGGTTAAGTTTGCACTGGGTATGTTGCTGACCGCGGCAGGCTTTTCGTTGATGATATTTGCCTCAAAAAGTATTTTGACCAGTGATGGTGCACTGGCCTCACCTTTATGGTTAGTGGGCAGCTTATTACTGCTAACACTTGGGGAATTGGCGCTCAGCCCTGTCGGGTTGTCTGCGATGACAAAGCTTGCGCCAAAAGGTATGCAGGGGCAAATGATGGGACTTTTCTTTGCTTCTGTCGCCATGGGCAACTTGGTCGCTGCGTTCTTTGGTGGTCATGTTTCTGCGGACAAAATTGAAGGCTTACCGACATTATTTACCACCATGACCGTCTTTTTGGTAGTGACCGCAGTGGTGTTATTGGTACTGGCAAAACCTATCAATAACATGCTGGTAAAAAGTGAGCAAGCCGATAAAGCGGCTCAGTAAATAAAGCGTTAAGTGGATGGTGAAGATTAATTAAGCCTATTTAGCTTATTTATAGTAGCAATCGTCCCTATAAACGCCCAAAGATAAGACGTGTTACCATAATCGGTAGCACGTTTTATTGTTTCAATCAGTGAGTTATTTCTCTGTCGCCGTTGAAAGCCTGCTGTCTGCCCAAACATCTAGAGATGCGCTGCTTTAATACTATTATTAAACTACTATTACTAAGCTGAAATTAATAATAGCTCGGCTAAACGCCTAAACACTCTTACTCATTTATATAACTATCATTCTAAAAATAGTAAACCCTTTATAGGCAAATAAAGGCTTCACGTAATACTGATGAATTTATTTGCCTCAATAAGACGGCTACTCATAGTCGCCTCACAAGCGTTTTTTTAACTCTCATTTTTAAAAGCAATAAGGACACCTTTCATGAATAAACAACACATCCACGAGCGTATTGATAGTCTACGCCAAACGCTTGCCGCACAAGATTTAACGGCGATTATCGTACCGTCAGCAGACCCGCATTTGTCTGAGTACTTGCCAGAATATTGGCAAGCGCGTCTATGGTTATCAGGCTTTACAGGTTCGGTTGGTACACTGGTCGTTACCGCTGAATTTGCTGGCCTATGGACAGACAGTCGCTACTGGGTACACGCCGCGCATCAGCTAGAAGGCACAGGTATTACTTTGGAAAAACTGGCTCCTGGTCAGCCGAATCATATCGATTGGCTAGCGCAAAACTTAACCGAAGGCGATAGCGTAGCGGTGGATGGCAATGTATTGTCTATCGCTGAGCAAGACAGATTGCTCGATGCGTTTGATGCCAAAGATATTACTTTAATTACTGAGCGCGATGTATTGACCGACATATGGAGCGAGCGTCCAGCATTGCCATCAGCACAGCTCTACCAACACGATGCGCAATTTATCGATCAGCCCGCCAGCTCAAAACTTGCTGCCGTGCGCGCAGGTATGGCGAAGGCAGGCGCAAGCCATCACTTGCTGTCAAGCTTAGATGATATCGCTTGGTTGACCAACTTACGCGGTGCGGACGTTGATTATAATCCGGTATTTTTAGCGCATATGCTCATTAGCGAAGATAAAGCGACCTTGTTTGTTGATAATAATAAAGTCAGTAGCGAGATTGAAAAAGCGCTAAAAGACAGCGGTATCACGCTTGCAGATTATGATGCGGTACAAGAGGCATTAGCTACCTTAACGCCAGAAGATATATTATTGTTAGACCCAAGCAAAGTGGCGGTCGGCACGCTATCAAAAATGGCCGACGATGTGGGCTTTATCGAGCAAATGGCGCCAAGTACGTTACTCAAATCAGTGAAGTCTGCGGCGGACATCGAGCATGTACGCGAAGCCATGCGCCAAGATGGCGCGGCGTTAAGTGAGTTTTTTGCGACATTTGAAAAACGCCTAGCAGACGGTGAGCGTTTGAGTGAGTTGGATGTCGACAGTATGCTCATCGAAGTCCGTAGTCAGCAGCCGCATTATGTGTCGCCAAGCTTTCCAACCATCGCAGGCTTTAACGAAAATGGCGCTTTGCCGCATTACCGTGCGACGCCAGAAAAATTCAGCTACCTTGATGTCGCTGAGGGCGAGGGCGGCTTATTGCTCATTGACTCAGGTGCGCAATATCAAAACGGCACCACCGATATCACCCGCGTGGTCGGTATTGGCAAAGTAAGTAGCGAGCATAAACGCGATTTCACCACCGTGCTTAAAGCCCATATCGCGTTAGCAAGAGCGCATTTCCCTGATGGTATTGCTTCACCGCTCATCGATGCGATTTGCCGTGCACCCTTGTGGCAAGCACAGATGGACTATGGTCATGGTACCGGTCATGGCGTTGGTTATTTCTTAAACGTCCATGAAGGCCCGCAGGTCATTGCTTATAGTGCCAGTACGCCAAAAGAACGCGCGATGAAAGAAGGGATGATATCTAGTAATGAGCCGGGTTTATACCGCGAGGGTAAATGGGGTATTCGTATCGAAAACTTGGTGGTCAATACGCCGGTTGCGAATCCGACTGAGACTGAGTTTGGACAATTCCTAAACTTTGAAACCATTACTTACTGCCCAATCGATACACGTTTGATTGAGCCTGCACTATTAACCCAGATCGAGATTGATTGGCTCAATGATTATCATAGCCAAGTCTATGCCGAGCTAAAAGATCGCGTTAAAGGTGCGGCACTCGAGTGGCTAACCGAGCGTACAAAAGCTATCTAAGGCAAAAGCTTATATTCTTGCATTGAAGATATTAAAAAGCCCCGTCAATATCGATGGGGCTTTTTAGTGTCTAGTTATACAAAGGAATTCCTAATTTGAATCAGGTTTTTTATCGCTAATGAATATTTTTCTTAGCGATATTCTCATTACTTTTAATAGTAGTGGCGGTGTCAGGTTCGGTTAAATGCTGTGCCAATTCAGCCCGTAACCAAGATTTTAAATTCTCAGAAATTTGCATCATTTGCTCGCTTAAATAGTCATCGACATGCATCTCAAGCTCGCGAATTAATTCTGGGTGACTCGCGCCAAGTTTAGTATCTTTTAAAGACAAAGGAATAGCAGCGTCTGAAACGGCTTTATCGATAACGGTTTTCATATTATGATCGTTTGCGCCATTTGTCACATTTGCAATATTAGCAGGTTCTTGAATGGATTTTTTATCAGTGTCAGTAGCAATTTTCGTAGCATCCGTTTTAGTAGCTTCCAGTTTGTCTACTGCGTCAGTGTCATTTTTACTAGTAATATTTTTACTACTAGCATTGTCATCAACACTGGTAGCTTGTTTATGAGCTGGCTGCTCATTGTGCTGTTGCTCTTGTTTCGCCGCTTCTGCTGCCCTTAATGTTTCATCTTCTTTCTGCTTAGCGTCTACTGCTGCTTTTGCCTGTTTTTCTTTTTCTAAACGTTCTTTTTCTAAACGTTGTTCTTCTTCCAAACGCTCTTTTTCGGCAGCGGCGCGCTCTTTTGCTTGTTTTTCGGCAATGGCTTTGGCAATCGCTTGTTCGGCTTCATGATTTTCATAAAGAGTATCAAGATGGGCGTCTAAGTCATGAGTGCTAAAAACAAAGGTTTCAAATGGCGTGTCGTGTTGTAAGAGGGTAGTGATATCGGTAAGTTCTTGGATGATAGAGGCGCGTACAGGGTCTGGCGCACACGTCCAGCGCTGATAAAACTGATGGGAAAATGAGTAGCTTGACATGGTATCTTCCATAAATGTTGCATAAAATTACCCCTTATCATACGCAAGTACGATAAGGGGCTGCAAGTGGTCAAACGTAGCAAATCTGACACCAAGGTTACAACGGCTAAAATAATAGTTATTTAGCATTTTTAACGTTGTTTTAGGCGTTTTAGCTTGATGGTTGCACCGGCCAACGAGCGAATATAAGCGACCCATTGGTGCCACCAAAACCAAAGCTATTGGAAACTGCATATTGCAGATTATCAACTTTACATGATTGATTGGCGACGTAATCGAGATTGCAGTTGTCTTCAACATTATCCAAGTTAATGGTCGGCGGTACCTGCTGATGTTGCAGGGCAAGCACAGTAAAGATAGCCTCGATGCCACCAGCGGCACCCAATAAATGACCAGTCATCGATTTGGTCGAGCTGACCAAAATGCTGTCTTTAACGGGCGCAAAAACGGTTTCGATCGCGATAGATTCGGCAACATCACCCGCAGGGGTACTGGTACCGTGGGCATTGACGTAGCCAACGACGGCAGGCTCAATACCGGCATCGTTTAGGGCGTTGCGCATGGCGCGCGCTGCACCGCTAC
This sequence comes from Psychrobacter sp. UBA6291, assembly GCF_002439405.1. Classification (NCBI taxonomy): domain Bacteria; kingdom Pseudomonadati; phylum Pseudomonadota; class Gammaproteobacteria; order Moraxellales; family Moraxellaceae; genus Psychrobacter; species Psychrobacter sp. UBA6291. Next base: position 50,382 of record NZ_DJUD01000033.1, read on the forward strand.
CATCTTCTGGTGGCGCGGTAATGTGACTGGCATCGTCACTCATGCCAAAGCCAACCAGCTCAGCAAGTATCGTTGCGCCGCGCGCTTTGGCGTGGGCAAGGCTTTCAAGGACGATGACACCCGCGCCATCACCGAGCACAAAGCCATCACGCTCTTTATCAAACGGACGCGAGGCTTTGGTTGGCTCATCATTACGAGTTGAGAGGGCATGCATCGCCCCAAAACCTGACATTCCAAGCGGGCTTGAGCCTTTTTCACTCCCACCTGCCAGCATCACATCGGCATCGCCATAGGCAATCAAACGCGCAGCAAGCCCGATAGCGTGGGTCGCGGTGGTACAGGCAGTCGAGGTCGCCAGGTTTGGACCTTGTAAAGTGTGTTTAATAGCGACCAAACCTGCAGCCATATTAACGATAGAACCTGGAATGATAAAAGGCGAAACCTTCATAGCGCCTTTGTCACGTAGGGTATCACGGCTGTTTTCAATGGTTTGGATACCGCCAATGCCTGACCCTAAAATCACGCCAAAGCGCTCTTGCTCGACATCTTGTACAGGTGCATCAGCTGCGCTAATTTCATCGATAAAACCCGCGTCTTTTAACGCCATAGCCGAAGCTGCAACGGCATAATGTATAAACTCATCATAGCGGCGCGCGTCTTTAGCATTCATATATTGCTTGGCGTCAAAATCCTTGACCACGCCCGCAATTTGCGCCCGATAGTCGGTTGCATCAAAATGAGTAATGGGCGCGATACCGCTCTCGCCATTAAGTAGACGCGTCCATGAGCTTGCGACATCTAATCCTAAAGGTGTCACCGCACCCATACCCGTCACCACCACACGCATCTCGTCTGGGCGCTCATAATGGGGCGGCTTTTGGCGCGGGTTTTGCTGGATAGGGGCAGCATTAGAGTCGGCGGCTTGCGCGTTTGGTGAACTGCTATGTTGGCTCATGCGATATATCCTGTACGTACGATCCTAAAAAGAAGGTATTTTAACCGTCATTATAAAACACATTAGTGCACGTATGTAAACTAAAATTTAAACAATTAAAGGCTTATTAAGCAAAACAAACTTGACCCAATACCACGCCTTTACTTGCGCCAGTGACCGCTGGTAAGTTACCAGTTTCCCCCATTAAGGTTTGCCGTGCCAACCATGCAAAGGCGACGGCTTCGACCCAAGCGGGGTTTAGTCCCAAGCTGGCAGTAGTTTCTACTTTGCAGTGAGGTAAATGCGCCTGCAAGCGAGTCATCAAGTAATCATTTAAGGCACCGCCACCGCAGACATAAACCGAGCTATTTTCTTTGGCTTTAATAAACATATTGATTTGCATACTGGCACTCATCGCCGTCAGCTCGGTCAATGTTGCCTGTACATCGGCTGACGAATAGCGAATATGGGCAGAGGCTTGGTCAAATTTTTGCAGCTCGCTTTGTAGCCATGCTAAGTTAAAGTCCTCGCGCCCTGTGCTTTTCGGATAGGTTCGCGCAAAAAATGGATGTTCTATCAGTTGGTTAAGTAGCGGCTCAACGACTTGTCCTGACTGCGCCCATGCGCCGCCAGCGTCATAATCTTTATCCGTATGCAACGCCGTCCACGCATCGAGTAATAAATTGGCAGGACCGGTATCATAACCAATAATTGGACTATTATTAACAAGAGCATCATTAGCAGGATTAGCGTTAATAAGGTTAGCATTGGCTGGCAAAACGGTAATGTTGGCAATACCGCCCAAATTTAATAACACCCGTGTGCTATCAGGCGTGGCAAACAAGGCTTGATGAAAGGCAGGTACTAAAGGCGCGCCTTGACCACCAACGGCCATATCGCGGCGGCGAAAGTCGCTGACCACGCTAATACCAGTACGCTCGGCGATGATATTGGCATCGAGCAGTTGCAAACTAAAGCCCATTTGTGGACGATGGCGCACCGTTTGACCATGGCAGCCTATCGCCAGCACCGACTCTACATCGGTATTGGACTGCTGCAATAAATTATTGACCACGTCGCTGGCAAATTCAGCGTATTCTTTACTTGCCCAGCCAAACCAGTCTAATTCGCTACTAGGCTCTCCCATCGTTGGCGTTAATTCTTGAACGCCATTTGGCTGACAAAGTGCCAATAAAACCTCACGCAGGCGTGGCGGAAAATCTTGGCTGATAGAAGCTAATAGCCGTAGCGGTTGTTGGATATTTTCTTCACCACCGAATTGACAAAGCACCGCATCCATACCATCCAAGCTGGTGCCAGACATCATGCCGATATATAAGCCATCATCGAAGTTCTCAAATACCGTTTGCTCAAGCGCATCGGTCAAGGTGGCATAATTCAAATCGTCATCTAAAGTTTTGTCCAAAGTGTTATTTAAATTATCGTCATAATTGATAGTTGAATCAGTATTATCATTAGTATCAGCAATCGATGCAGGGTTGGTCATGGCAATTTACCTTAAAAAACGCTAGTATATCTCTCAAATTCTAACATCTTTTACGGGCTACGAAATTCTAATTGGCCCAAACGCGTTACCCTTTAAATAAAGACAATAAAGAGAGCATCATGACCACCCAAACTTACACCCTAGAAGAACAACTTGCCCTGATTCAGCGCGGTACACAAGAAATCCTATCGGAAGACGATTTGGTTAAAAAGTTAAAACTGAATCGCCCGCTGCGTATCAAGGCAGGCTTTGATCCCACAGCGCCTGACTTACATTTGGGTCATACCGTGCTGATTAATAAGCTGAAGCATTTTCAAGACTTGGGTCATGAAATTTATTTCCTAATCGGTGATTATACCGCCAAGATTGGCGACCCTTCTGGCAAAAACAGCACGCGTCCGCCTTTGACCGATGAGCAAATCAAAGTCAATGCACAGACTTATGCGGAACAAGTTTTTAAGATTTTGGATAAAGAAAAAACCAAGATTGTCTTTAACTCTGAATGGTTTAAAGACATGTCAGCGGGTGATATGATTCAGCTTTCTAGCCAATTGACCGTTTCACGCATGCTAGAGCGTGATGATTTTTCTAAACGCTACGCGGCGCAAACGCCCATTGCTATCCATGAGTTTTTATACCCATTGGTGCAAGGCTATGACTCTATCGCGCTAAAAGCCGACGTCGAGCTGGGCGGTACTGACCAAACCTTTAACATTTTGATGGGACGTACCTTACAAGGTCGTTATGGTCAAGAGCCGCAAGTTTGTATTACCGTGCCAATCTTAGAAGGGCTAGACGGCGTTAATAAAATGTCTAAGTCACTCGGCAATTACGTCGGTATTTACGATGCGCCGGGCACCATGTACCAAAAACTGCTGTCGATGCCAGATACTTTAATCCGTCGCTACTTTGAATTTTTAAGCTTTAAGCCGATGGAGGAAGTTGAGGCGTTAATGGCAGAGATGGAAAACGGTCGTAACCCACAAGAAATCAAACGCATTCTTGCTGAAGAATTAATCGAACGTTTCCATGATGCGGACGCTGCTGCTAATGCGCACAAGTCAGCGGGTAACGTATTGGCTGATGGTGAACTGCCCGTTGATTTACCAGAAGTGACGTTAGAGTTAGAAGGGCAGGACGCATTATTTATCACGCAAATCCTAAACCAAGCAGAGCTTGCCAAAAATAGCTCATCGGCTAAAGACATGATTAAACGTGGCGCGGTAAAAGTAGATGGCGAAGTGGTCGATGCAGGCTTTAGCTTAACCTCTGGTCAGACAGTCGTTATCCAAGCAGGCAAAAAGGCTTATGCGAAAGTGACGGTTGCTTAGTTAAGACATTGAGCTAGGTAACGAGAGTTTCTAAGTTTATTATGGCTTAAGGAGAGATAGATGTTAGACCTTCCTACGTTATCAAGTAACGGCATTATTCTTAAGCCATTGATGTTAACTCATACTAATGATTTAACCCAAGCTTGCCAAGATGGTGAGCTATGGAAAATAAACGTGACTTCAGTACCAGAGCCAGACAAGGTTATTGACTATATCAATACGGCCGCATCAATGCCTGATAGAAAAGCTTTTGTGGTTATCGATAAATTAAATGGTAAAGCGATTGGCTCAACGAGTTTTCATGATATTTTACCAAATAGCAAGCGCTTAGAGATTGGCTATACCTGGTATGCTAAATCGTATTGGCGCACGCATGTCAATACCACCTGTAAGCTTATGCTACTCACTTATATATTTGAAACATTGAATTATCAAACCGTAGGTTGGCGCACAGATATTGACAATCATCGCTCACAACAAGCCATTGAGCGTTTAGGTGCTAAAAAAGATGGCGTGATTCGAGGTAATCGAGTGCGCCGTGATGGTGTTATTTCGGATACAGTGATGTATAGCATGTCAAAAGATGAATGGCCTAAACATAAAACCAAGTTAATAGAGAAGCTAGCTAAGCATGGAAAATAATAATTTTAGTAGCGTCGCCCAAGGCATTTACCGCCATTATAAAGGCAATCTTTATCAGGTGTTGCATACCGCGCAGCATTCAGAAACCGAAGAAGCGCTAGTGGTTTATCGCTGTCTATATGGCGAGTATGGCGTTTGGGTTCGACCATTAACCATGTTTACAGAAACCGTTGAAGTTGATGGTAAAGAAGTACCACGATTTAAGTTGGTTAAAGCCTTAGCGGATTGATATCTCGAAATGTTTAAAATTTATTGCACAAATTAAAAGCGACCCGTTAAGGTCGCTTTTTTTATATAAATAAAGCGGACAAATAAATCCAAGCACACAATATGTGCTGCTATTCGATAGCAAATGACTGTAATAGGAAACGTATATAATAGATACTATATGTACTAAATAATAGTTTCACTGTTTAATAAGGATATTAGCGTATGGGCAAGTTAACTTTAGCATTGCTTGATAGCAGCTTATATCCACAAAGCTGGCAGCAGCAAACATTTACCAGTCCGCCCGCGCTATTGCTAGCCATGCTCATGACAGAGAATATGCCAGATGCCGAAGCATTTACAAAGCAATTATTAGCCAATGGTGTTTATCAAGATTGGATAAATAGCAGCGTGTTTGGCCGCTATCTACACCGTAATTTTACGGCGTTTTATCGACAAACAGAAGACAGTTTTAATACCGATATGCCAGCGTTATTTCGCCGCGAGCTTATGCGCCACGCCCAGTATTTACCATTAGAACAGGTATCATTTTTTGCAGGTGATTTAGCAAAAAGCGTGCGTCAGACAAAGGTGTTAATCTCAACGCTCAATCCTGCCACCGCGATTATTGATGCTCAAAAGGTAAGTGCAAAATCTACCATCAATAATCCGACCATAATTATTAATCAGATAGTAATTAAAGGTAAGCAAGTTTTAGGATTTCCGATACGTCACAATAAACGTACCAGCGAGCGCACGCGTAATGAGGTATTGATTTTGGGTTTTCAGGAATTGCGCCTGATCAATGAAGAGAATGTCATAGCCAAAAAACGAAGCAACATAGAGGCGACTATATTGCTTCGATCTTATGAATTACGTTAATAAACCGAATGGTCGGCTAAACCTTTATGAATCTTGCTTAGCAATCGTTAGACCGTTGTAGGTTTGCGCAACCGGCATGACTTCTAAACGGTTGACGTTAATATGGGCAGGCGACTCAATCAGCCATAACAAGATATCGCCAATATCATCACCGGTCATGGTTTTAAAGCCGTCGTAAACTTGAGCGGCTTTATCGTCATCGCCATGATAGCGCACGTTTGAAAATTCGGTGCCCGCGACATTACCCGGTTCAAGATTGGTCACCCGTACTTGCGTACCGATTAAGTCAGCGCGCAGATTTAAGCTAAATTGTTTGACAAAAGCTTTGGTCGCGCCATAGACGTTACCACCAAAATAAGGCCAACTGCCCGCAATTGAACCAACATTAATAATATAACCGCTATCGCGTGCGACCATGGCTGGCAAGACAGCATGAGTCAATGCCATCAAACCTTTAATATTGGTATCAATCATACGTATCCAATCATCAAGACTGGCGTTGTGCGCAGGCTCGGTGCCGAGTGCCAGTCCAGCGTTATTCACCAAGACATCGATTTGTTTAAAGTCAGCCGGCAAGTCAGCAATGATTTGTGGAATAGACGCCGTGTCACTGACATCCATGACCACAGGTAAAAATGCCTCGCCCAACGTATCTGCCAACGCATTCAATTTGTCTAAGCGTCTGGCACAGCCAATCACGCGATGACCATTGGCAACCAAACGCTCAGCTAATGCTTTACCGAAACCAGCGCTTGCCCCTGTAATCAATACGTTCATCTTATATCCTTATCATTGATGTTCTGTACATGTGTCATGGTTTATAACGCCAGCTTGTTTTGGTTTAAAGGCGTTGTCTTACTTGTTAAATAACTGCTTACCAAAGATTTTATCGCCGGCATCGCCAAGACCGGGAATGATATAGCCATGCTCGTCTAAATGGCTATCGAGTGCGGCAGTATAAATGGTCACATCAGGATGGGCTTCATTCACCAAACGCACGCCTTCAGGCGCGGCAACCAAGACCAATGCCTTGATATTGGTACAGCCATTTTTCTTGAGCATCTCGATGGTTGCAACCATTGAGCCGCCAGTCGCTAACATTGGGTCAATGATAAGTGCTGGGCGTTTGTCCATATGGCTGACAAATTTTTCAAAAAATGGCACAGGCTGCAAGGTTTCTTCGTCGCGCTGTAAACCGACGACAGAGATTTTCGCCGTTGGGATTAAATCGAGCACGCCGTCGAGCATACCGATACCAGCCCGCAAAATAGGAACGATAGTCACAGTTTTGCCCGAAATTTGCTCACCAGTGATTTCACCACACCAGCCTTGCATCGGGAAGCTTTCGATTTCAAAGTCACGGCTCGCTTCATACGCCATCAAGCGCGCAAGCTCTTTGGTTAGGGTGCGAAATTTATAAGTACTACAGTCTTTTTCACGCATAAGGCTGAGTTTATGACGGACTAACGGGTGATCAATAACGGTGATTTTTAAGTCATTCATAAGGTCTCTCTTGATTTTTCGCTGATGCTTGCGCAGTTACTGCGGTTGCTATTAGTAATAAAGATACAAACACTTACTGCACTTCAACCCTATACCTAGACCATCAATAGTAAGCTTAATGCTTTAATAAAAAAGTAAGCCAAAGGCACTTATAACAAGGTTAGTTTTATTTAAGCAAACTATGTTCGACTATAATAACGCCCTAACAAATGAAGTAGTGTTCAGGCTTGCTATGATAACAAAAAAACAGCTTTTCTGATGAAGAATCTTATGACTACACAACCATCCCATACCCATGATAATACTGATAAATTGGCTACCAACTCGTTATTGTTCGACACTCGCGCCGCAGAAGTAGAAACCCATCCGTTCGGTCCAGTGTTACCGCCGAATGCTACCGTGATGATGATGGGTACTTTTCCACCGACTGCTGATAAATGGGCAATGCGCTTTCACTACCCGAACTTTTATAATGATATGTGGCGTATCTATGGCAGTGTGTTTTTTGATGACGTTGATTATTTCAGAGTAGGCGATGAAAAGCGTTTTGACCCTGAGCGTATTCGTGCCTTTATGTTCGAGCGCGGCATTGCCTCTTGTCCTACCGTCACTCAAGCTATCCGCGAGACTGGTAATGCTTCTGATAAAAACCTCACTGTTGTCACCCCCGTTGATTTAGATATTATCTTGCCACAAGTACCAAAGGTTGAAACCTTATTTACCACGGGCGGCAAAGCCACTGAAGTGCTACTCAATTTATTAGCTGAGCCACCTGCCAAATCCAAGTATCCGAAGACCAATCAAAGTATGGATTACCCTTATGAATGGCAAAATGATAATAATAAAAAATCCAATGTAAATAATCTTACCTTATATAGGTTGCCTTCAACCTCACGCGCCTATCCTTTAGCGTTAGATAAAAAAGTCGCTGCTTATAAGGATTTCTTTAAAAAGATAGGTAAACTATAAAAGCGTTATGTATAAAAGAGGATTATATAGACAGCTTCCATATAGAAGAAATAAGCGATTTTAAGCAAAAAAGGCAGTCTATGATAAACGTAAAATTATTTTCAACCCTAACTGACTGATAAATAAACAGTATTAATGACAAGGTCAGATGATCGTTAAAATAGCGGATAAACCCCCTTGACCCTCTACTAAAAGCGCGTATAATGCCACCCAGTCGAAAGGGAAGGGCGTTTAGAAAGTGTTTTGGCACTGAATAAACATCCATTAGCGAGAAAGAACACATCAAACTACTACTAAGTAGGCTGGTAAAAATTTCAAACTAAATAAAAATAACTTCTTGACTAATTAAAATAACCGTCTATAATACGCACCTCATTAGGGAGAACCGGAATAACTTATATGTGAATTACATATAACCAACCTGGCTAACCCATTGAAACAAATTATAAAAAAGCTTGACAAACCAAATCATCATGATATGATAGTCGGCTCGCTAGATAGGATAAGTTATTGACTTAGGCTGACTAGCAAAGAGAAAAACCCTATATAATCAACTACTGG
>NZ_DJUD01000017.1:0-37463 GCF_002439405.1 Psychrobacter sp. UBA6291
CTTTCGAAGTTGAGAGTGGGGTTTAAAACGGCATTTACTAAAATGTCATACCACGCTTAGCATTTAGCATGACAACAACACCCGATAACCATTCGGACTATCGGGTGTTTGAATACTGCCGTTAATAATTTACACCGATTTATCTAGGATAAAACTTACTTTCGTCGCGCTATTTTGCCTTAGCATTTTATCTAAATACAAACGGCTAAGATAGCAACTGTGCAAATTTTTACGCTGGAATTTGCGCATAGCTGATGCCAGCCATTTGCGTGGCCAAACGTAACACCTGCGTGCTATAGCCAACTTCGTTATCGTACCAAATATAAACGATAGCATGATTGTCTGTCAAAATAGTCGCTTGCGCATCAACGATACCGACATGCGTATCACCGACAAAATCAGTCGATACTGCTTCGGTAGAATCTGTATAAGCAATCTGAGTTTGCCACTGACTGCTATTAGACACTTTACGCATGAACTCATTCAACGCATCGGCACTGGCTGGCGCCGTTTTAAGGTTTAAGTTCAAAATCGCTAAGCTGACGTTTGGCGTTGGTACACGAATCGCATTACCCGTCAATTTACCGCTAAGCTCTGGTAAGGCTTTACCAACTGCTTTTGCCGCGCCAGTACTAGTGATAACCATATTCAATACTGCACTGCGCCCGCGGCGATCGGCTTTATGATAATTATCAATTAAGTTTTGATCGTTGGTGAACGAGTGAATGGTTTCTACGTGTCCATTCTCGATACCGTACTCATCATTTAAAACTTTGAGCGTTGGGGTAATCGCGTTAGTGGTACAGCTCGCTGCACTGACGATAGTGTCATCGCCGACCGTATCGTTATTGACGCCATAAACGACGTTTTTAATATCACCGCCAGCAGGAGCCGTTAGCAATACTTTTTTCACACCAGTCGATTGCAAATGCTTGCCAAGACCGTCTTCATCTTTCCAAATACCGGTATTATCAATAACTAATGCATCGTTGATACCATAAGCCGTATAGTCAATCTCGCTTGGGTCTTTGGCATAAATCACTTGTACAAAGCGGCCATTGATGATCAAACCATTGTTTTTATCATCGACAACGACGCCACCATCGAAACTACCATGGATTGAATCGCGCTCCAGCAATGAAGCACGCTTAGCCAAATCGCCCGCTGCTGCTGGACGCACCACAATGGCTTTTAGCTGTAAGCCTTTAGCGCTTGACGCTTGTGACAATAATAGACGCGTTAAGATACGACCAATACGACCGAAACCATACAGCACCACATCCGTTGCGCCATTGCTAGCTGCATTGTCATTATTAATAGACTGTAATGCCGCTTGTAAATCACTGTCATTAGCAATTAATTGACCAACATCGATACGCGCCGCTTGGATGTCTTTATTCTCTGCAAGCGTTTTAACCATTACTAAAGTATCCGCGACAGCGATAGGTTTAGCACCTTTATCACGTAGCGCGACTTTTTGATGCAATGCCAGTATTTGACCCACAGAGGTTGTATCTAGCGTATCACCAAACAATGTCACTTGCACATCTTGCTCATTATAAAGCTTATTTAATAGCCCCATAAGCTCAATGGCTTGTTGCTCTTGTTGGTTATAATTGCTCAAATGGTCTTGATGTAATTGGCGTAAGGTATCAGCGTTGCTCACGAGAAACATCCTTTTGGTCAGTAATTAGGTAGCAGAAAAGTAGGAAGAAATATAAATAGATAGGTCATCATTACTTAAATAACGATATTAAAACGGTCATGCTCGACTTTGGCGGTAGTGATTGGCAATAGTAACTATCACTAACTAGCGTCACAGTCTTTATCGTCACCGTCTTTAGATAAGGTAGATTTTAGCCTAAAACGCCCTATTTTGCTAGTGATAACCGAATTTGACGTACTTATCGCGTTTTTTAGCGCTTTATAAGTTACTGCATAAAAATGAAGGCAGCTTGCACTGCTGCTCTATTGTCAATTATCGATAAATCAAACAAAAATATGATAATTATAAAATACTTATATGGTTATGCCATGTATGGTTATGAAAAACTTAAGGAACCAACTTTACCGTCTGATTGGTCTGCGGAGTAAGTTTAAATTCTTTTAAATCGTAGCCCTGCTTTTGGGCAATTTGGCGATATTTTGCATAGGTCTCTTGGCTAACATTCGGCGAACGAGCCAGCAACCATAGATATTCTTTATCTGGCGTGCCAACCAATGCCGTTTTGTAATCGGCATCACGAGCAAGCACCCAGTAATCAGCGCGGCCAACAGGCAACCAGCGAATCCACGACGGTAAAAAAGTAACCTTTAATTTACTACCTGAAGCATCAGCAGGTTTAGCTAAGCCTTCTGCGGTAATGGCTGAACCATCTTGTGCTTTACATTGATTAACAACCTTGATACCTGAACCGTCAGTTTTTTCAACATACGTCGCTGTCACATCACTGGCACAGTTGCGCTGGAAATACATCGGCAAGCGCCCTATCTCATACCAAGTGCCGGCGTATTTTTTTAGATCAACGCTATCAACTGTGGTTGGTATGCTAGCAGATTTATGGATAATTGCATTTGGCTTAATGGATAACGTCTCTGTGCTGGTTTTATCCGTCGTTGCATTAGCCGTCACATTAGCTTTAGCCGCGCTATTGACGGGTGGCGTCGCTGCATACGCTGAAAACGCCGCCAGCGGTATGATAATTGCTAAAGCAATACCTGTGTGTTTAATAAGTCCATTCATAAATATGCGCTCCGGTATTGTTGGTAAACCCATATCTTCATTGACGTCGTCTATATCAACAGTTTCAGCAGTAATTGACTTATTGAAGTTATTACTTTCAATTAAGCTTTTCGCTGAGCTGTTAATTTCACTGTCAATATTGATATCGGAAGTATTGAGGTCAGTAGTTTTTTGTACTTTTTTATAAGCAAGCGCTTTTTTGTATCCGCCGCCATCTTGAAAACTGCGGCTTTGCAAATCTTGAGTGCTTTTAAAACTTGTATTATCTTTATCTTGGCGGTGATTGCTTTTCTGAATCAATGCAGGCGTGGCGGCTATAGGCGCGTTTTGTCCACTCTTTTTATAGACAAATTCATTATCTGTTGCTGATGCCTTTAGGGCGACATCGTATACTGGCATATCGTTCGCGCTATCATTGTGATAGCTAGCGTCATTGCTGGCATCACTCGATTGTGACGTATTATCTGTCTTGCGATAACCTTTTTTTAAATAGTTTTTATCAAGGTAATGCTGACTTGATTTAGTCTGCTGTGATTGAGAACCAGCTGCCTGCGAATCAGGCCATGCTGACTTAGGTAACTTATTGGTTTTCATAGGAGTACCATTTATTAATAGTGTTAGTTAAAATTTTTCATTTATCAAATTTTATAGCGATTAACTCAGTATAAATAATGCTCAACAATCACTTTAAATACAAAAGACAGATGAGTGAAAATTAAATACTGGATTACTTATGTTTACTATACCTTTCAGTGGCGCTGTGATGAATAAAATCACGATAGATAAGAAGAGGTTGGATAGCAATTGGTTAAATAGCAAGTGATTGGATAAAAAGTTGCTAGATGAATCGCCCTTAACAAACTGATTTTGCGCCCTTTGGTAATTTGCAGGTTTATAGTAATGGCAAAGGGCTAAGCAAAACAGTGTAGCAATGTAGGAAAACGCAACGGTTTGTAAGTAATTCTGTATTTACGCCATACAAGCAATACATAGTTACCTTGTGTAAAAATAGATTTAAAATCAGTGGTTTGCCCCCCATTAAACCTCACTCTTGTATGGCCTTACATTTGCTTTCAGTTTTTGATTTACCTTTCATATTTTGGTTAATTATTGGCCTAAAATATACTCTCAAATAGTATAAAGACCATGTTAAAAATTACCGTAAAAACTGACGGATACCGGCAACAGCAATGCCGCCATACTGCTCTGCTTGAGCCCTCATTGCTGGCGATAAACCACCTAAGCCAATCACTGGCATATCGGCTAATTCTGCTAATATTGACCATGCTTGCCAGCCAAGTGGCTCGACATCAGGATGGGTTTTGGTTGCTAAAACTGGTGATATAAAAATACCGATAACGGGTGATAATTGTTGCTCTAAACGTCTATGCGCCAACTTATTAGCGGCAGCAATACTTTGGGCGTCGTGGCAGCTAATGATTAATGGATAGTTTAATAAATGGTTTGTAGATAGAACGTCGTACGGTGCATGGTTATTTTGATAAATAGCGTTATCAATATCGCTTAATCCCTGTATAAGTTGTGTTTGGGTTAACTGCTTTGCGACGATTTGATGGTTTATAGCTTGCTTATGTGTTTGGTCGCTTTCAAATTCAGCTGGTACAATCGCCTGTATATCTGCACGCAAGCGTAATAGCTGCGCTATATTATTATCTGCATCCATGGCTTTTGGACGGACATAAACCCAAGCATCATGCGCCAAATGCGCTGCATGAAACTGTAGCCAAGCTGCTGCTGGATCAGCCGCGTCGTTAAAGTGTGCCAATGGATAAGTAATTGCTATCTGTTGTGGTAAACGCAACCATGCAAGAATGGTTTTATTAGCGGCTGGCAACTGATAATCTCCTGCCAATAACTTCGATTTATCTACCCAAGTTAATGCTTGACCCTCCAATCCCTGCTGGCAATGTCTATGCTGTTCATACTGCTGCGCACTTAGTGCTACCTTGTAAACCTGCAAACGTACCTGCTTATCGCCATAGTCATGATGCAGCCGACCAAGTTTTACCGCAGTATTATTTGCGATATCAATGCCCGTCTCTTCAGCGACTTCGCGTATCAGCGCTTGCTGAGCGGTTTCATTAGCATCTATCTTGCCGCCTACAAACTCATAACGATTACCTTGATGCTGCGATGCATTTCTAAAACCGAGCAAATACTGATGCTGATAATAAATGACCGCCACCGCAACATTGACGATTTTTAGCGGTTTATGGGCACTTGCCTCATTTTTAGCGAACGAATTTTTGCTTGAAGCCTCTACATGACTACGCATTCTATTGCCCTTTATAATGGTACGACTGTTTTGATTTATAGCGTTTGTAAATGCTGCTTTATATAAGTTTACATAATAACTGTGATTTATTTTATCAAATAGCTTGCAAAAGCCTTCAATGTAAATGATAATTATTATCGTTAATAACTTACTTTACCCCACTGCCTTATCTCTAATTATTTTATCAAAAGGAATTTACTATGAGCATGGTCATCTCTCGTTATTTAAACTGCCGCGAAAACCGTTTGCCTACGCTACAGTCGCAGCACCTATTTGCGCTAACCAAAGAAGTGCGTATCGAGCACGAAGGCGAAGAATATCGCTTACGCTTAACGCGCAATAACCGCTTAATTTTGACCAAATAAATCAACTGCTCACCGCATAAAAAAACGCCTTTTAATAAAGGCGTTTTTTATTGCATTAAATGAACCACTAACAAGCGACTTAAAAATCGACAGTATAGTAAGGCTATTAAAAGCTTAAGTGCTTAGAACTGCCAACTATAAACCACATCGACCGCGTTTTCCGCTGCTGAGGTTGCTTCGACATAAATCCGGCGCGTTAGCTGATAACGGATAGATAGGCTATTTTGTGCATTAAACACCCCGACTCCGTAGCGAATATACAAATCAGGGGTCACATAACCAGTAACGTTGACGTTGGTGTCATCACTGCTGCCTGACGCATCAACGGTTAGGCTTTGGAAGCCAAACGCTTGACCTATCTGGTTGGTCAGATTGCGCGTGCCACTCAGTCCAAAACTTAGTCCCGCCGCTGCAAGGTTATTGGTCACTTGCGATTTAAAGCCTTGCTCACTGATTTGTGTCGCGCTCTTATTATTAATACGACCCGTTATCAAGGCATTCATCGCTTGCTGCTGGGTTAAGCCAGCATTATTAAAGACGATAATATTTGGATTTTCTGTATTGCCTTTAACGCGTACGCCGACGGTCTTACCGCTGATGGTTTTCACTGCCTCAATGCTCAGACTTGGTTTCATCACATCGCCATTAAAACGCACCTGACCGTAATTCAGCTCTAAACTCTGACCAAAAATATTGACATTGGTACGACGAGAAACCTGCACGACGCCTTTGGCGCGCATAACGCCTGTGCCATTTTGAGTGACATTAATCGCCCCTGCTAACGGAATCACCGCACCAAAACCGCGGAAATTGATGTCATCGCCCAAGTCGATACCTATGTCGGCATTGATTGACCAAGGTTTTGAAATCGCTAAAACCTCATCAATATTACCAATCAATCGGCGATCAAGCACAACCGCATCTTCGGTTTGGGTAATGATATCTTCACTGGCTTCTGGTGGACGAATAGTCGCTGATGGCACACTGACCGCGCCAGTAATATTGACATAACGGTCACCCGGACGCACGATAATGTCGATATCAGGGTTAATCTCAGCCAACAATAATGGCGGCTGGGTCAATACTAAACGCTCGCCAATAATGCTGAGTTTGGCTTGCAGTTTTTGTTGCCAATTTACCGTACCAGTCAGCTTGCCCGTACCGGTACCACTATTAAAAGTACCATCGATATTCGCCTGAGTACCACGAATTTTGGCATCGACATTGACCTTTCTTAAATTGATTGGTAAATCTAGCATCGCAATACGGCCATCAGCCAATTTCACATCGCCATAAAACTGCGGTTTATCGAGCGTCCCACCCAAACCACCTGCCATAGTAATATTGCCTTCGAGCACGCGCATACCGGGGAAGAAAGGCTTAAACACTGCCAGATTCAGCTCATTGAGCACCAGCGCACCCGAGATAGGTTTCGGTGTTTTATAAGGGTCAACGATAACCTCAGCATAGCCACGCGCACCGCGACCAGTATTGATATCCGTGCGCAGTTTGATGCCTTCAGGGACCGATAAAGCAATGACCGACACGCGCTTATAAGGCAAGGTAACCGGCTGACTATCGCCATCTTGCATCAAGCCGATTTTGCCGTTGTCAGAATACAGCGTGGTATTGATCGTCGGCGGACGACCACGTTGCCAACCGACGATGGCTTTACCATTAATTTTCGCTTGCCAATCGATATCTTTGGGTAAAAAGACCGAGAATAGCGAAGTATCCAAGTTTTGTACCGCTAAATTGACTTGACCTGCCGCTGGTGAAGCAATGAGATTCTCACGCAAACACAGCTTGCCCGTTTGGTCGGTCGCCTGCCAACAGTGGGCGGCAAGCTGCACTTTTAAGTCGGTAGAGTTATTACCCTGCTTTTTGGGCAAATTGACAATTAATTGTGCAGGTTGTAGTTGGTTTAACGTCGCATATTTTGATTTGATACGCCCTTTACCAATCACGCCTGACCAACTGAGCTTATCGCGATTAAAGCCACCCTTGAGTCGAGCGGCGATAGCAAGTTCATCATTTGCCACTTCAAGATTGACCACATGCGCCTGCTCAGTGCCATTAAAAGTCGCATTGACCTTTTTAAAGCTCTGACCTGCCGCATCCAAACCTTCGGCGCTAATAATAAGCTGGCTTGGGCTATTGGCCAAATTGACCAGCTTACCGCGGATACGTCCTTGACGCAAAATAAAGCCCGGTAGCGCTAGTCGCTCACCAACCAAGTCAATATAAATCGTGGGCAGCGCCTGTCCTGCCGGCTGCGACAAGGTTGCGCCGCCCGTCACTTTACCAGCAAGCTTATCTGAGAGCTGGTCAAGACTGGTGATATTAATCTTAGCTTGTAGCTGCTTAGCATTGCCATTGGCAGTAAGATAATTGTCGCCCCAACGTAGCACTAAATTATTGGCATTTAAACTATCGATTAGCGCATTAACTTGTTGATACTGTGCCTGTGCATCCTGTGCTTGTAAGCGTTTAAAATAACTACTTAAGTCTTTTGTTAGGCGCAGCTTCGCCGCCAGACTACCTTTGGCACTGAGTGGCTGGCCTTTTAGCACGCCACTTAGGTTAACTTGTTTGATATTAACGATTTGCTGATTGTCACCCCAGCGCCCATCGGTATCAATAGTGCCAGTGATGGTACTTGGGATATCTTTAAAGAAATAACCCAAGTTAAAGCGATTCATCACCGCCTTGACATCCCAAGCGATACCTTTACGCACGTCAACCGTACCATTGGCATCGATACTACCTGCGGCGCCAACATGGCGGAAACGCTTGATACGAATCAGCTGCGCGTCACCACTGGCGTCAATGCTAAGTTTACCGGCTGGCAGTTGCTCAGCATCTAATACACCATCGAATTTCACCGCGAAGTTTTTCAGCTTACCCTTTGCGTTAGCATTAGCTTGGTTCTTTGGCGGCGTTTGCCACACGCCGCTGGTTTTTAAATCACCAGTGATAATGGCGGCATTATTGGGTAAAAAATAGCCAAGGTTAAATTTGTCAAAGCGGCCATCGACTGTCCAGCCAATGTTTTGACGTAAGTCAATGACACCGTTCGCTTTTACCGCGCCGGCTTCACCGTTATAGTTGAGTTTACGAATACGAATCAATTTTGGTGTACCAGCAGCATCAATCGATAAGCTGCCCTTTGGTACGTCAGCGGTATCAATATGACCATCAAAACGAGCATCAAAAACCGACAGCTCGCCGCCGATAATATCGACGCTGGCATCACCGCTGCCTGTGATACCAATAGCGCGGCTATCTTGACTGGCATCAAGGTTTGCTTTTAAATCGGTATTAGTAAAGCTAATAATATGGCGCTGACCTTTGATGCGGTTTTTACTGATATTGAGCATGCGCCCGCGCGCATTGATACGTCCTGTTAGGCGCTCAAGCGGTAAGTCACTACGATATTTTTTGGGTAATAAGCCATTGGTACGCGCGTCAATTTGCCACGTTAGCGGGCGGTTTTTACTGGCCAGTTGAATCTGCCCTGTACCAGATAGGTCGCCTACTATACCTTTGTAATTAAGATGGTTGATATTAATCACGTCGCCGGCTTTACGCACGCGCACATCGTAGTTGCCTTTAGGGGCGGCATTTAACTCATTAATCACCGCTTTGCCATCGACCGATAAATTAGAGCCGCGAATAATGACGTCCGCTTGTCCGCTTGGACTGTCGACATTACCGATATTAGGCAGATTGCGGCGTACCAAATTTTGCCACTTGGCGTCGATATACCAAGGTGTGACTTGCTTAGAATTGGCGCTGCGACCACGAGCAGGCGTTTTGCCGCGCACGATATTGGCATTGAGATGCTCACCATCGCGCTGACGCAAATCTGCATCCATCTCTAGATTGCCATTTTTATTTTTATGCTGATAATGTACCGATAAGCGACCATTGAGCTTTTGCGGCGCATAGGGTTTAAAGTCGGCATATTCATCTGGAATCGCCTGTCGAATATCAAAATTACTGCCTGTGGCGCGGACTACCGCATCAAAACTCTCTTTCCAGTCCAAAATACCTTGCAATGTCAAATTGCCTGCTGGTACTTGCGCATCCAAACGATCAACGCGCAGCTGACTGTTGGCGATAATACCGCGACCTTGATAGTGACCCGCTGGGATATCTTTGGCGGTCAGCTCGGTATTGATACGCAGACGTATCTCCGAGATGACGCCCGACGCGGTCGCCATACCGCTTTTTAGGTGGATATTTTGGCTATCGGCATAAGGAATTAAAATATCGTCCCATTTAAGTTTTGCTTGAAACGGCGAACCTTCATCTAAGCCTTGCACCACAAAATCACCGCTGACATCGCTATCGTTATAACGGCTACGGACTTTACCAACGGTACGTTTTAGCGTACCGGTTGCGGTGATATTTAACGGGTCGATGTAGGCTTTTTCTAACGCACTTACCTCGACAATTCCGCTCAAATCTAAAGGATAGTCGCCTTGTAAATCTGCCTGACCTTTTAAAGCGCTGACTTTTACAATATCCGCATACTGCAATTTGCCGCGCCCAACGTTCACCACGCTACCAACCCAAGTCAAATCTCGCGCTTCGATATCATGCACGACGATAGGGTCTTTGGTGACTTGTTTATAAATAATGGTTTTTATTTTTGCTTGATCAAAGCGCAAATTGACTGGCAAGCTAAGCGTTCGATAATCAAACGGCTCGCCCGTTGGTGGCTTATTATTGATAATCTCAATGGTTTGAATGTCGGCATCACGCAGATGCACTTCTTTGGCAAATACCGCGCGCCAGCCTATTTTGACATAAGCTTTATCGACCAATATCTCAAGGTCTTCGGTGGCGTTGATATCGATATCGCTGACCCAAATACCATCGCGCAGATTACCCCGACCGTATTTAAACTTAACTCCCGTCTCGGCACTGATTTTTTCTAAAATGAATTTTGTGCCTGACTCAGTACCGACCGCATATAAAAATATGGCGAACATAATCGCCAGTACAATCAAAATAAGGACCGTTAATTTGAGCAAAAAAGACAGGGGAAACCAACGTCTAACAGCGCGGGCATCGCGCTGTGCTGGATCTTCATCCGAGGGCTTATTTGGCGGGGTATTTTTGGTCAACATGACACTCAGCTATGTTAAAGAAGGATTACCAGCAAGCGCTAGAATGAAAAATAAGTCTGTTTTTAGTTTCTATTAGGGCTGGTTATAAGCACTGGTGTTAGGCGTACTTATAGCAGCCATTTATAAAGGTGACCCGATAAACAGATGCAGTCTAACAGGGATGCTATCTTCCGTCACGCCAGCAGCAACATCGACACGTACCACACCCACCGGCGACGCCCAGCGGATACCGACGCCGACGCCAACTTTGGTGTCGGTTTCAAAATCTTTGTCATAGGCATTACCGACATCGGTAAACACTGCGCCGCGGAAACCTGGTCTAAACTCATAGTTATATTCCGCGCTGCCGACTGCCAGGATTTGTCCTCCGGTGAGATAGCCCTTCTCAATCGGTGATAGGCTTTCGTAATCATAACCTCGAATACTTTGATCGCCGCCAGCAAAGAAGCGCAGTTTATAAGGCACTTCGTAAAAATCATCCGCCCAAATATAACCGGTATTTAAACTGCCCAGCACTTGGTGTTTATCGTCAGCCCCGAAGCTATAAAGACCGCTCACACCCGCGCGTAAAATTGCCATATCGGTATCACTTAGCAGACTTTCTGAACCTGCTTCAAGCGCATAATACTGACGGAACCCGCGGGTAGGATTGGCAGCATTATCGACGTCTGTTTTGCTCATGCCATAACCAAATAACAAAGCGTGCTGCGTCGGTTTCGAGGAAGTAAAGCGCACTGGCAGATTGTCTAATTCTTCCTCATCGACGCCAGTTTCCAGTTCATCTAAACGGTAGCGTACAGAGTAGCTACGATCCCAGCCATTTTCACGGCGGATATTACGCGCCAATGCTGCTTTTAAGGTTCGGGTAGATAAGTCAAAATTACCTTCCCCTTGATCGATAACCTCTTCTTCGTAGGTCAAACGGGCATCCAACTTATCGTTTAGCGGATGCTTCCATGGTCGACTGCCATACACGGCGACATTTTTGGTAATGCGCGAAACTTCGGTTTCTGCCCCTGCTTGATAGCCTTTACGATTAATCAGATTATAATCTATCTTGGCAGTGGCGCGCACCCCAGTATCGGTACCATAACCGAGACCAACTTGGGCATCACGTGGTTTGTTTGCCGAAACAAAGACGTACAGCGGCACTTTTTTGTTTTCTAACACGTCCTGCGGGGTTTTGCGCCCAGCAAGCGTTGGCGGGACGAAGTTTTCATCGGCAAGGATATTTTCTTCATCAGGGAATATTTTTTGTGCGACATTACTGATAGAGTCGCTGATTTTACCCAAAATACTAGTGGCTTTTTGGTCTTTTTCATCCAAGACGCGATCATCCGGCAGACGGCTTAAACGTTCAGCTTTTTGTCTAATGGCTTGCAGTTTACCCAAGGTTTCTTCATCGGCTTCAAACTCGATGGCAGCGATATCGGCTGGATTGACCGTCTCACCGCTGGTAGCGTAACGCTCAGCGTCATTTTCGGCTTTGACTGCCTCATCTTGCTCGATATTATTGCTATTGAAGTCGTCATCGGTAGTCTCAGTACTACTGCTATTAGGGGTATTATCAAAGGCTAAAGTACTGCTTTCCGTACGCTCGTCTGGCGGCAAAATCGTCTCGACGTTGACAGTATTAAAATAACGGGTCGCCGATAAATCGTTACTAAACTTGGTCACGGCCGGACGATAAAATGGCTCGCCTTCTTCAAAGCCAACCAGCTGCTTTAATAACGACAATTCAACCGGTAGCTTTTCAGGATCGCGGGTCAGCGTACCCGACTCTTGATCATAAGTAAAAAACACCACTTCATCAAACTTGTAACGATCACCCGTATTGTAAACCAGCGACACATCGGCGGTATTGTCAGGCAAGATAATATCGACCGATTTGTTGAGCCAGTATTGATCAAAGTAACCATAGGTATCACTGAGGGACCCGAGCGCCGCCTTACTGTCTTTATAAACGCGGTGATTAAAAATATCGCCCTCTTGTGGCGGCAAATCTTCTTCTAACTTGGCAAATTCTTCTTGCTCGCTGCCCTCGCCGCGAATGTCAACAATGCGGCTATCAACGCGTACCGGCTCACCCAACTTTTCAATAATGACATCAATGGTATCGGTATTTGGTTGGCGCAAACGTAGGGTTACATCATAGTAGCCAACGGCTTTGGCAGCATCTAAGGCGCTCTGGCGTAGACGCGGCAGCGCAGCAGTGAAATCAACCACAGACTGCACGGTGGTATCATCAATAGCAGCTTTGATATTCTTAAAGGGCTGAATATCATCATCGGCTTTGGTTAATGTTGGTTTAGCATTTCTTATGCTGTTTTGAGCGTTGTTTTTGCTATTATCGTTTAAATTATCTGCTGCGGCTTGTTGCAAATAAATGGTCGTCTCAACATGCGGTAGGGTGACGACGCCACCTTTAAAAAAGCGATTATACAGACGCTTAACAATATTGCCTTTTTTGTTACGTGCTATCGGTTTGGGTTTCGCCGCTTGTTCGATACTTTCTTTTACCGCATTGACATCGTTTTCATAAATAGGCAAATAATCATCAGGATTGATGCTGTCCGACTGGGCATTTTCTATACCACTATCCATGTCCACACTGGTCGTGCTATCGCCAGTGCCACTAGCAACCGAATCGCTGACGTCAATAGGACGCGACATCACATCATCTGTCTCCGCCTGCTTAACAGCGGCCTCATTTCTACCCAAGGTTTCAAGGTTGCTCGGTGCTGGTAAATTGGTAGCATCTAAACTCACATCGAGCCCAATTGGCGGCGTGCTATCGTCTAACCTTGCGACAGGCGCATCAAATGCGCCATCTAAAGCTTGAAAGTCATTGTCGTCATAACGCATACCATCGATATTATTAACGGCGTTACTTTGATTAATATTGCCGATATCTTGAGCGTTTTGCTTATCCATCGCCGCCAGCTCGCGATCAATCTCATCAGGCGTCATCATCTGATAGCCTTGTTGCTGCACGCTATTAACTTGCTGCTCTAAGTTTTCATTGCTGTCAAATGCTTGGTTGTTGCCTAGACTATCTATGCCATTACCGATAGCACTAGCAAAGTCATTAATACTATCGATATCATTATTTGATAACTGGGACTTATCCGTATTATTTGCTTGCGCGGTGGCGTTTTTGTTAGGATTTTTAATACCTAAGTTCTGCTCGCTATAATCATCCAATACCGATTGATCGATAATACCTTCTTCAACGGCTTTTTTTAGACGTAAGGCGTCCAAAGCAATATCAAGCTGGCTATCTTCATAGGCATCTTTAGAAAGTGCTCGTTTAGACGAGGACTGAGCCGAAGAATTGGAAGGCGGTTTTGGCGTTGGTGGCTGCGATTGTCGTTGCGGCTGTGCAGTGGTCGCATCATTGCCACTATTTTTGATAAGTTGGCTGCTGCTTGCATTATTGGCCGTATTATTATTTAAATCAGTGGCGGCAAGAGCACTAGGCGCGATAGCAACACTGACCCCAAAACCAACCAAACTGGTGGTCAATGCCCGAAATAGCGCCGTACGCGTAAAACAAACACGAGGGTTATCCATAGGATTTATATGAGTAGGATGAGCAAATTTAGCCGAACACAGCGGCGCATTTGACGCAGCAACAGGCGGTATCCCCGATGAGTGGCGCGCTAGAGTTGAAGGCTGGTGTTTCATATTGATTTCCTATCACCTCACGCGGCACAAGTGACGGTCGATGGCAATCGCCTCGTCTTACCGGTGAATAAACGTAGAACAGTTCGCTGAAATTAAAGGTTTGGACGGCTAAAATTTACAAATCATAACTTAGTTAATTCTCAAATCATAGCACTGTGCGCATGTATTTTTACCAAAGCCTTGCTATTATACGGCGTAACATCGATAAAACCTATGCTATATTTCGATAAGTTTTTGATAGTATTGATAATTGTTTATCTGCCAATCACTGCGTAAAAGTTTGTTTTCTCCTTTATTAGCCGCGCCCCACCTGTAGGAATTTTCATGGCCAATCAGTTTCAACTCTTTAAGCATCGCCGGTTTAATGCCATGTTTTTTACCCAATTTTTGGGTGCTTTTAATGACAATATTTTTAAGCAAGCGCTGATACTGGTGCTAACCTATACTGCTGCCAGCCAATTGGGTATGGAAGTCAGTATTTTAAATAACTTGGCGGCGATGTTGTTTATTTTGCCGTACTTTTTATTTTCGGCATTGGCAGGGCAAATTGCTGATAAGTTTGAAAAATCAAAACTGACGCGCTTAATCAAATTGCTTGAGATAGGCATTATGATTATCGCTGCTGTTGGCTTTGTCTTTGAATGGTACGCGCTGTTATTTGTGGCACTGTTTTTGATGGGCACGCAATCGACGTTTTTTGGGCCGATTAAGTATGCGTACTTGCCACAAGCGATGAGGGAAAATGAGCTGGTCGGTGCCAATGGTCTGTTCCAAATGGGCACCTCGCTTGCCATTTTGCTTGGTATGATTATCGCTGGGGTATTGACCCAAATTACCCAGCCGCTATTTTGGATAAGTGTGACGGTGCTTTTTGTTGCGGCGATAGGCTATTTTGCCGCCCGTTTTATTCCTACCATGTCAGCGATGCAGCCTGATTTGAAGATTAATTGGAATATCTTTACCACCAGTATGGCGACGGTACGTTATTTATACTCGTTGCCTTTTTTATTCTTTGTCATTCTTGGTAATAGCTGGTTTTGGTTTTATGGCGCGACGTTTTTGACCCAAACGCCAGAATTTAGCAAAGTCATTTTGCATGGCGATGAATCCGTGGTGATTTTCTTATTAACGCTATTTTCAGTTGGGGTGTCGATTGGCTCGCTACTGTGCAAATCCCTGACCAAAAATCAAGTCAGTCTGCGCCTACTGCCCTTTGGCATTACAGGTTTGAGCATTTTTGCCATTGATTTATATTTTTCTTTGTCAGGGCTCAAACTCAATGTCAGCTCGGCTGCACTATTTGGTATCAGTGATTTATGGGGTCTGAGCGGTAGCTGGCGCGTGTTTGCCGACTTGTTCTTTTTGGGCTTTAGCGGCGGTTTATACATCGTGCCTTTATACGCCTCTATGCAGGCTTATGCGCCAAAAAGCCATCGCGCGCGTATCGTCGGTGCCAATAATATCTTTAATGCCATTTTTATGGTGTGTTCGGCGATTTTCTCGATTGTGGTATTAAATGCACTGGGTCTAAATTTGCCGCAACTGTTTTTAGTTACCGGCTTATTAAATATTATCTTTGGTATATTTTTATATCTTAAGCTTAATAAACACATCAAACACGCCGTTATCCAAACTCATGATGACGAGAAAAATCGATACGACTAGCGTCAAACGCAATATGAATCGGCAAGCCAATAATTTCGCTGCCGAGATTGTCTATTGTTTGTTATAGTGGTTTGATAAGTGTTGTCTGATAGGCTTAGTGGCCTATTAAATAGCTTAAACCTATTCATCATAAGTTCTATTTATAATTCATACAGCCATCAGGAGTGAATCATGGCGCAGCGTTCCTTATCAAAAATTGACCAGCTATTACTTGGCGTAGATAAAGCATTGCGAGCGGTCGTACCGCATTCAAATCCTAGCACGCGCCCGCTGCCTGTTAGCAGTGATGAGATTTCTGAGCTGAGTATCAACGAAGCCCGTCATGTCGCAGGCTTGATGCGTATCAATCATACGGGCGAAGTCTGCGCCCAAGGGCTATATCACGGGCAAGCGTTTGCTGCAAAAAACGATGACGTCAAGCAAGCCATGCAGCAATCTGCTGAAGAAGAAGTCGATCATCTAGTTTGGTGCGAGGTTCGCTTAGATGAGCTTGGCAGCCATCCTAGTATTTTTACGCCTTTATGGTACGGCATGTCATTTGGGCTTGGCGCGGTAGCAGGGGCGATTTCTAACGAGTTTAGCTTGGGCTTTGTCGCTGAAACCGAAGCGCAAGTTAGTGAGCATTTGCAAGACCATATCGGTCAATTGCCACCGCAAGATCAACGCTCAAGAGAAATACTGGCGCAAATGGATATTGAAGAATTACATCACCGCGAGTTGGCGCTGGCAAATGGCGGCGCGGCATTGTCGCCACTGGTGCGCCACACGATGCGCTGGATGGCCAATCGCATGAAGGCCACGGCTTATCATTTATAAGCGTTTATCATCTATAATACGCAAAGCGCTACTAATCTGCATCCTTTTTTAGTGGCTACAGACGGCATTATTCTGTGCTTTTAACAATCCTACTACTGTTAGCAGTCAGATTAATTTGCTAGGGTATGAAAAATTTGTACATTTTACGGAATGCCAAAACCTAACGATCAATCAATGGATGAATAGATAACAAGTCAGTAACTACAATAACTGATAAACGACAACGATTAAAAGGTAATTATTTTTATGAAAGCCATCAGCCAAACCCCTATTTCTAATAAAGCATCGCACTCTAGTAAAGCGCCTAGGCTTGCGACTCTAACAGCACTCGCTGCGGCTTGTGCCATGCTGCTATCAGCGCCAGTAAATGCAGCAGCAGAGGACGCCACCGCAGCGCCTGCTACGAGCAGCACAGCAGTACCTAGCGCTATCGATTCTAGTAAACGTATCATTCGCCTAGCCAAGCCAAATGCAACGATTAGCACGGCGCAAGC
The DNA here is from genome assembly GCF_002439405.1 of Psychrobacter sp. UBA6291. Lineage (NCBI taxonomy): Bacteria > Pseudomonadati > Pseudomonadota > Gammaproteobacteria > Moraxellales > Moraxellaceae > Psychrobacter > Psychrobacter sp. UBA6291. The sequence continues at coordinate 17,205 of NZ_DJUD01000017.1, forward strand.
TGATGCCCAAGCCAATGTTGGAGTTGAGATTGGCGCTCAAAATAACGTTCAGCAGAACACCGTTCAACCAATTAACGTCACGCAATCAGCTAATAGTCAAGCCCCTAATACGCAGCAAAGCAATGTCCAGCAGGCTATTGTCCAACCAAATCGTGTACCTTTAAACACTGCGCAAAATGCTGCCCAGCCACCAGCCGTACCAACACCAGACACGTCCGAGTTGACCGGTACGACGCGCGTTTATGAGCGTGGTCCTATCACTGCGACGGGGATTGATTTACGCAGTGGTCAGCTGCCAAACATCCCAGTCCCGCAAGTGAGTATTTCAGATATCAGCTTTGTCCCTACCGTGATCATACCGCAGCAGCAAGGACTTGGCACTGATAAACTGGATGTCAGCTTACTCGATGACTTTATCAAAGAAGTGTCGCCAAATGCGCGCCATTATCCACCAAACTTCCCGAACCGTACCCAACGCCACAACGCCCGTGAAAAAATCAAAGTCTTGACTGAATGGATTGAGCCGTATGCTAAAGCGCCAAATGCCTCGTACGATGTCTTAGTTCGTGCCGCCAAACTCAATGGCATGGGACGCAACTTAGATTTAGGCTCAGAATATACGGTACGTGGCGGACAATATATCGATCGCGCCATCAAACTTAAACCAAATAGCGGCGAAGCCAACTTTATCTATGGCATGATGCTCTCAGAAGGTGGCGGCTTTAAAGAAGGTCAAAAATACCTTGATCAAGCAGTCGATCTTGGTTATACCGAAGCTGAGCAGAGTCTTGCGCAATCTGACTTATTAAGTGATCGCCGTGATAAGGCACTAGAGCGTTTACGCCGCTTGGCGCAACAAAACCCTGACAACGCTATTATTCGTCAACAAATCAAGCTCATCGAGGACGGTAAATTCTATATTTGGGATATCCCTGCCCCAGATATTAATATCAAACCAAGCACTTAATTCTTTGTGATGGAAACGTAAAGTGTTAGCTATTTGGTAAAATGATAGCTCACACTGATTTCTAAAGAGCTGTAAAAAAGCGCGCTGCAATTATGATTAATAATGTGAGCGCGCTTTTTTGTGCTTAATTTAGAAATATCTAAGTGGGCTTTGTTAAGCATTGCCTATCCATCTTTTCGATAGTATTTCATGCTATATGAATATAAGATAGCTGACTATAAGACAACAACTACAATAGTCGAATAGCTCGACTTACGTTACACTCATGCTGCTATATAAAGGTGACATTTATCACTTATTTATAATGCGTTGCTGATACTTATTATTGGAATGACCTATGATATTTGCTGACTCTGCCAACGATATGCCGTCGCTAGAACATAAGTATAAGCATAAAAACAAGACGCCTTTTGCTCTACTCGCAGTGGTCGCCGCCATGGCAATATTGCCTGCCTGTAGCACCGTCTCCGTCAATAAACAGCCCTCAGCAAAGACCATCGCCGCCCAGCGCGGCAATATTGTCACCGATAACAAACTGAGTAGCGATACCGCCTCAGTCCTATTGTCAGCCGGGCTTAATGAGCAAGCGTGTATGCAGCAGTTTAACCTCTGCCTAACGCAGCTTACCGACAGCATGCTAAATGAACATTACCGCCCAGCTTTGGCAGTATTTGCTGAATTACACTACGCTAAAGCGCGCCAGCTTGGCGAATCTAAAGACTGCCGCAATGCCCTCGCCCGCCCGCCACTTGACCCTTATTATGCCAACGCGCCTTTAAGCGACACTGATGCCAAGGCGCAGCAAAAAAGAACCGATAGCTGCTTGATTGGCTATCAAGAACGTTTATTTGATGCCATTAAAACCAGTTATACGTACTTATTTTATGACAGCTTAGAGCATGATTTTGAAGGTGCGGATAAAGAAACCAGACACTCACACACGCAAAGTCGTATTCCAAGTGAGATGGATATCCAAACCCAAGACATCTATAACGCCGCTAGTAACGATGTGATTACCCAGCTCTATCAAACGGCTGATGGTGGCGGTAAAATGATGGGTAATACCAAGGTAGAATACCTACCGACGTCCGCAAGTACTGCCACTAGCAGCGAGCAAGCAGTAATTGCCAATCTTACGGCCGTCAAGGGACAACCAACTGACCAAATTAAAGTCATGAAAATGCACATAGACGACTACAATCTCAATGTCTATTTGCCCAACGAAAATAACTACCTCAAAAATGCCAACCAACAAACCGCTGCCCTAACCGATTTGGTCTCGACCTATGAGCTACGCCTCTCTGGACTAAACTCTATTAGTAAGCGCCCAGGTCTGGGTATCAGCTTGGTAGCTTCATTGGACGACCGCTATACCACTACCATTCGTCAATTATTAATCTCGTCGTTAGCAGATAGGACGGGCAGACTGCATCAAGAAAGCCCTCGTCGAACAGCCAGCGATATAAACGAAAGCTCGAAGGAGCGCTCAAAGGATAGCTTGGACAGTGATGATGCCAGTACGCGGATTTATCCGACTGGACATTTACTAATGACCGGGCTGATTAAGCCGATGGGCAATAGCGTGCTTGATACCCTGAGCAGCAAACAGCTTGATATTCATTTATACAACCCTTACCGCAGCGAGAGCGCCAATATCTTAGGTGACGATTATCCACTGGCGGCAAACTTTTCAGCAGGTTACGGCTTATGGTTGGCAGAAAACCAGCTCGATGGCGTCGGTTATCTAAACCTGATTACCCGTAAAAAAGAAACCAGTTTACCCAAGCTCTTTATGCTCGAACCTTATGATGCTGATAAGCGCGTCATCATCATGCTGCACGGTTTGGCCTCAAGCCCAGCGACGTGGGTCAATTTAACCAACGATATTTTTAATGATGACAAACTGCGTAATAACTATCAAGTTTGGCAGATTTTTTATCCGACCAACTTGCCTATTTTAGAAAATCGCTATCAAATCCAAAAGCTCATCAATACCGCTTATGAGAAAACCGACCCTACGGGGCAAAATATCGCCAGTAAAAACAGCGTCATTATCAGCCATAGTATGGGCGGCATCATTGCGCGTATGATGCTGTCTGACGAAAACTTGCTCGATGATTTGGACCGACTTGACGACCAGAATGCGCTGTCGATGAATGAGAAACGTCAAATCCGTGAGGCGATCAAGCAGTCTGCGGGCAAAGAGCAGCTAAAAGAGCGTTTTGAGCTTAAAACTTTGCCACAAGTAGATACGGCAGTATTTTTATCGTCGCCGTTTCGCGGTACCGATTATGCCGACCGCTGGTTCACGCGCGCGCTACGCCGCATCGTGTATCTGCCCGTTGGTTTGGTAAAAACGGTGACCGATAACTTAGCAGCCTTGGCCATCCAAGGCGATTTGGCCCAGAACCCGCTCGGCGCGCTATATTTACAAAATGGCGCCAGTCAATTAAGTGACAAATCGTCTTTTATTCAATTAACCAAAGATATCCGTATCAACGACCGTATCACCTATCATTCAATCATCGCCAATAACGATGCTGATATTACCCGAGGTTTGGCAGAAATGCAGCCTGCTGGAGCAAAGCTCGACTTGTCCGAAGAGATAACAGAAAATGACCATGCAGAGGACGTTATCGACGTTGATGACAGCAATGCGCTGTTAACGGATAGTGATGAGTTGCCAGGTCAACCGCTGGTCGCCGCCGTGACAGTCGATGGCGAGATTGGGCAAGCACTCACCGAGCAGCTGTCAGATGGTATCGTGCCCTACACCAGCGCTCACCTCGATGGTGCAGCGTCAGAGACGGTTATTAACGGCGGTCATAGCATCCAAGAAAACCCGCAAACCATTCTGACCTTACGCCGTATTTTGCATCAACAATTACAGCAGCAAGATACAAACTAAATTTCACCTATATAAAAAGCTTTGAATTCTTATTATTAAAATTTGTTTTTTTATATTACTGTTTAGTATCTATTGATAACAATAGTTAAACAATGACTATTATTCCAAAGATTATTGGCTAATATTGTAAGTGGTTTATGAACGCATAGGTGTGTAATAGCACACTTGTGCAACTTGCGTGTGCGTAAGGTGAAGAGCATAATACTAAAACGTTTAATATGAATAAAACGATCATTTGATGAATATTTAATAGTTTATAAGGATATGAATTATTTACTTTGGCTAAATAGTCATCCCTAAAGTTTTTGAGTCTTACCCTACGGTAATGAATAAAACATAAGGGTAATGAACGCTATTTTAGTTAAATTTTTATCTTAATTACATTTGCCGCTAACTAATATTTAGCGATTGCCCGTAATAATAAGCGCCCTGATTGATGGACGGTTACGGACAGTTACTTGCGCGTATCATGGAAGCCAACGCTATTCAGCTAACAGATAAGGGTAACCGTTTATGTTCGCTACATTTATGATTGATCAAATGGATGCGTTGATGCTCGCGCGCATTCAGTTTGCCTTCGTTATTTCCTGGCATATTATCTTCCCCGCTTTTTCTATCGGTCTTGCCAGCTGGTTGACCGTGCTTGAATTTCGCTGGCTGAGAACTGGCGAGCCCATTTATGTTGAAGTATACAAACATTGGGTCAAGATTTTCGCCGTCGTCTTCGGACTGGGCGTGGTATCGGGTGTGGTCATGTCCTATCAGTTCGGAACTAACTGGGCCGTGTTCTCCGACAGAGCTGGTAATATCTTAGGCCCATTATTGGCGTTTGAAGTCTTAACGGCGTTTTTCTTAGAAGCGTCCTTCTTAGGGATTATGCTCTTTGGTTGGGGACGGGTGAGCAAACGCATGCATTTTGCCTCCACCGCTATCGTTGCCATTGGTACGATGATTTCAGGATTTTGGATTTTGGCCGCCAACAGCTTTATGCAAACGCCGCAAGGTTTTATGCTGGGCGCTGATGGTCTGTTATACCCCACCAACTGGATTGAAATTATCTTTAATCCTTCGTTTCCTTATCGCTATGCCCATATGATGACGGCAGCCTTTTTGACCACCGCCTTTGTGGTTGGCGGTATTGGCGCTTATTATTTACAGTCTAAAAAGCACGTTGAGCATCGGCAGCATGGTCGAGTCATGCTCGGCATGGCGATGATTATGGCGATATTTGTGGCGCCAGCGCAGGTCCTCATCGGTGATGAGCATGGCTTAAACACTCTTGAGCATCAGCCAGCTAAAGTCGCAGCGATGGAAGGGATTTGGGAAGATGAGCGCGGTGCGGCATTGCGGCTATTTGCCATACCGGACCAAAAGAACCAAACCAATAACTATGAGCTTAGCATTCCTTATGTCTCCGGTTTGATTCTCACCCATTCACTAGATGGTGAGGTCAAAGGTCTTAAAAATTGGGCACCAGAAGATCAGCCGCCCGTTATGATTGTATTTTGGGCATTTCGTATCATGGTTGGTATTGGTATGTTAATGGTGCTCATCGGTTTATTTAGCCTTTATAAGTACTTTAAAAAGCAGCAGTTCGATCCTGAGAGCAAGCTCTTCCACCGTGCGTGGATGATGATGACGCCGCTTGGCTTTATAGCGCTACTTGCCGGCTGGTTTGTGACCGAAACAGGGCGTCAACCTTATACGATATATGGAGTTATTCGTACTGCTGAGAGTATGTCACCTATCGCAGCGCAGCAAGTGGCAACAACCTTGATTGGCTTTATTGTGCTATATGCCTTTGTATTTGGCGCGGGCAGCTTTTATATTTTGCGCCTCATTGCACAAGGACCCAAACCGTACGAGGATCCGTCGGATGATCATTTCTATGATCACTCTGTCACCGAAGCCCAAGGTCGCACGCTAAGCGGTGATAAGCGCGCTGCTGATAAAACCAAAGGGCCTGAAGAAGGTTTGGATGAACCTGCTGACGACGTCGATGATGGAGGGTTACGCTAATGTTTAACTATGGTGATGTATTAGATTTACCCTTAATCTGGGGTGGCTTGATTGCGCTATCAGTCTTTATCTACGTCTTACTAGATGGTTTTGATTTGGGCTGCGGCATCTTATTTCCGTTTGCAGGCTCTGATAAAAACCGTAGCCGCATGATGAACTCTATCGCGCCTTTTTGGGATGGTAACGAGACTTGGCTGGTACTGGGCGGCGGTGGTTTATTCGCCGCCTTCCCTGTCGCTTACGGCATCATTATGAGCGGTCTTTATCTGCCAGTTATCTTTATGCTGTTTGGCTTAATTATGCGTGGCGTGGCATTTGAATTCCGTTTTAAAGCCACCGCCCATCGCTACGTTTGGGATGGTTTCTTTTTTATCGGCTCTGTCGTTGCGACGTTTGCCCAAGGTATTATGCTTGGGGCGCTGGTTCAAGGCTTAGAGGCCAGCAATCGTCTGTATACAGGCGGCCCTTTTGATTGGTTCTCGCCTTTTTCTATCATGTGCGGTTTTTCGCTATTGATTGGTTATGCGCTACTGGGCTCTACTTGGCTGATTATCAAAACCGAACATACGCTGCAAGTCTGGGCACGCAAAGTATCAGGTTGGCTGCTCACCGCCTTAATCGTCGCGATGATTGCGGTGACGATATTCATGTATTTTTCAGATATCGAAGCGCTGGAAGGCTGGTTTAGTTTACCAGGGCTGTTATATCTAGCGCCGATGCCAATTATCGTCTTGCTCTTATTCTTCTTTATGCGTAAAGATTTAACCACTGAGCGCGAGTATCGTCCATTTTTATTGACCGTTGCGTTATTTTTGATGGGTTATATCGGCGTTTGTATAGCGATATTCCCATATATCGTACCGTATCAAATGACAATTTATGAAGCAGCAGCGGCTGATACTTCGCTCTCCTTTATGCTCATCGGCGCCGGTATTATGTTACCTATTATCTTAAGCTACACGGCTTTCGCGTATTATACTTTTAAAGGTAAAACCGACCACGAGCACATGTATTAAATAAGCTGCGGCTATTATCTATCTAGTAAGGATAGTAGCCGCGCTTAGCTTAATCCGCTCATGAATATGTGATGACTGATTATTAAAAAATGGCTTAGATTAGAAAGGTAGTTTGAAGTTAGAAAATAGCTTGGAGTTAAAAGGCAGTTTGGAGATAGTGATGAAAAAACTCAGTAAAAAACAGTCGCAATGGGCTTGGTTTATAGGCTTATATTTGGCGGGTTTTTTGGTTGTTTTTACCATTGCCCGATTAATAAAATTGGCAATGGGTGTATAAAATCTCTTTTATCAAAACCTAGCGCCATAAAAAAGCAGCGCTGAATAGTAAATATTCAGCGCTGCTTTTTTGCTTTAACTTTGACTGTCGTAAAACCGTTTATGCGCCGCGATGATTATCGACACTGTGATTTTCTATATAGTCATTAATTTGTGTTAAGCGCTCGGGCGTACCGACGTCTATCCAATTGTCTTTAATCACCTCAGCGGTAATTTGGAACTTTAGCATTGCTTGTTTTAGCAGTGGCGCAAGGGCTGCCGGTTGTCCTGTTACCAGCCCATCAACCAGTCTTGGTGAGATGACACTCATGCCAGCAAAGGTATATTTATCCGCATCGGCAATCGGCTGGTCGCTTGCCAGTCCATTATTGATAGCAAAGTCGCCGCCATTATTATGCTCAGGATTGTCAATCAATAATAAGTGCGCTCGTTGGTCAGCGCCTAACTGGTAATCTCGCAACGGCGCAAAATCATAGGTCGTCCAAATATCAGAGTTGACTAAGATAAAAGGCTCATCGCGCAGCTTATGGTTTTGCAGCGCGTTAAAAATGCCACCAGCGGTCTCAAGCGGCTCATCACCTTCATCCGACCAATGCAGCGTCACGCCATACTCTGCACCATCACCCAATGTCTGCATCAGCTTGTCTGCAAGCCATGAAGCATTGATAGTGATATCAGTAATACCAGCAGCTTGTAGCGCCTTGATATGCCAGACAATAAGTGGCTGCCCGCCTACTTCCACCAAAGGCTTTGGCGTCTCGAGTGTGAGCGGACGCAGGCGCGTACCCTTGCCAGCCGCCAAAATCATCGCTTGCGTTATTACCGACATACACGCTCCTTGTTGTTGGCTGTATGATTGCCTATTATTCATTATTGACTGTTTTAAACAAAGTAAAAGCGATGAATACTGTCATCGCTTTTATTTTGCTCATGCTGTTTAGATATACTGTTGCACAAATTTATGTTGATAAGCAGGCAAGATAGACTCTCGCAGCCATTCATTAAAAGGAGTAACCGCTTGCTGCATATTGGAATTACCGTGTTCTGCCAGCCATTCTAGCTCAAAAATCAGGTCACGCATGACTTTTGGAATATCAGCCAAATAGCGACTCTTGCCATCACGCTCAAACAAGCGGATAAAAATACCCAGCACTTTTAAATGCCGTTGTACGCCCATGACATTGACATCATTTTCAAACTGCGCTGCATTATCAGCTGTCGCAAGCCCTGCCTGTTTTTGCAATTGCCAGCAGTCCTGTATCCAGCTTGATACCTGAGTCTCTGGCCATTCGACATAAGCATCGCGTACTAAAGACACCAAATCATAGCTATACGCGCCTATCACCGCATCTTGAAAATCAATCACGCCCAAGCGCGTATGATCTGCTTGGTCTTGCATAAGGTTGCGACTGTGATAATCGCGATGGACGATGACCTGCGGCTGCGCCAAAATCTCAGCGATTAAAGCTGATTTAAGATTTTCCCAAAGCGTTTGCTCAAGCTCTATACCAATATAAGGAATAAACCACTCGCTGAACAAATTCATCTCACGGTTTAGTAGGGCAGTATCATAATCTGGTAATTGATGATCCGTCTTTGCGGCGGCCACTGGCACCGCCTGCAAGGCCACCAAAGTGCGCAGCGCTAATTGATAGTAATCATTCACCTGAGCGGCTGGCGCATCGACCAGCAGATGAGCAAATTCTACCGTACCAAAATCTTGCAATACCAAAAAGCCTTTTGCCACGTCTTGAGCGACGAGCGTCGGAACATTGATTGCTGGTGCCATCAGTTTTGCGACATTGATAAACTGCTGCAACGCGTCTTGTTCGTCAGCCGAATCCATGACAATATAGCGCTCAGTTTCGACAGCATCATTATCAAGTAACTGGATACGGTGATATTGGCGCGCGCTGGCATCACCCGGTAGACTATCAAGAATAAATTTTTGGTTGGCAAACACGTCTTGCAGCCACTGCTCTAACTGCTGCTGGCGCGTAGCGGTTACGCTAGGTACTGTCATGGTTTTATCCGTCATAAAAAGTATCGCAAATTAAATATCAGTCATAAATAAGTGATATGTGGGGCAAATAGTTGTTAAAATAATGAGCGTGCAACTGAGCAACGCAGCCGCTTTGAGCAGAAAAACCCTACTGGCTATGTAGCCGTAAAAAGGTCTGTATAATCCACTATCGTATAAATTTTGGTAAATAGAGTAGCTGATTTGGTTTTTTTTGACTATGATTAGTCGTCATTATATGTAAAACGTTCCGATTTTCGAGATTATTGTCTTAATGATAGGTTTATTCGCCGTGAAATAACGTTAAAATATAGCCTGTCATTTAACGATCGCAATCCAATAGGCTCTACAATCATAGGTGTGCCCTTGTTATATTCTCCGCTTTACCAAAGCATCCGTTTGATTTTATTTGGCGCCTTGGGCTTAACCAGCTTGACGGTCAGTGCGGCTCTTAATCCTGTCGATAATAATGTTGATGCACAGACGACTGAGCCACTAATCACTGAAAATAGTAGTGACGCCGCCATGTCTACCCTCTCTACTGAAAAGGGCAATCAAACCCAAAATGGCGCTGCTGATGCTAATAATAAAGCGTTAAACAGTCAATTAGCAACTGCGCCTGTTTTCAACACTGATGACGTATTTACCAGTGACAACGTAAATATAACGGCAATTAATGACAGCAGTGACAGTATTGATATTAATAATAATGCCGTCAACAACGCTACTAAAACAAACAATACCACTGCGCCCGTTAATAACAGCAGCACAGCCAAATCCAATAAGCGCAGCATTGATGTCAATGACGAAAGTATTCAAGACAGCCTGATACGTTTAGCAGAATTTTATGAATTAACGCCTGATACAGATCCCGCTACGTTACATAATAATAGCAATGATGACGTAGCAGATAGCAATAACAGCGATATTCAAAACTCTTTTGCCGCGCAAACCATTGAACCTGTAGGCAACGACTTAAAACTGCTACCAAATAGCGTCGATAGCGCCCAGCGCTGTGAAGGTCAATGGGTTTATCCTAAAAAAAATCCTAATTACCAACGTGCGATCAATGAAACGGGCGCACCTAACGGCCAGCCAGCGCCCAACTTAAACGGCATTCCTAATAATCAAGCGCCACTGTTTGCAGAGTCGGATTATGGCTATTACGACAATGTCGACTACGCCGAGCTTTCTGGTAATGTCATCGTTGACCAAGGAACGCAGCATATCGAAGCGGAAAAAATCGTACTCGATTTGAACAACAATGTCGCAGCCGCACAGGGTAAAGTGATGTTTACCGACCAAGCGACTGGACAAAACAAAAACGCTGCTGGCTTGGCCGAAGCTAACCGTTTTCAAAACAGCAACGGACAAAATATCAATGGTCAAAACGCTAAGTCTAGCCTCACTGAAAAAGCCTCCACTGGCGGTCTTATCGGTGTCGCCGACAGCTTAAACTACAATACCGAAACTGGACAATCAACAGCTAAGGACGTGGCTTTTGCTAGCGTAGAGCTGCAAGCACACGGCTATGCCAAGCGCTTAAACCGCCCTAACGAGACGCAGTATGAGCTTGATGAGGTGATGTTTAGCACCTGCCCGCCGACCAACCGTAAATGGCAGTTTGATGCTAAAAGCATCGATTTAGATACCGAAACAGGCCGCGGCGAAGCTTACAACACAACGTTTAAAATTGCTGATGTACCGGTATTTTATTTACCCTATTTTAATTTCCCTATAGACAATAGACGCAGCAGCGGCTTTTTATTACCGAGCGCGAGTGTCGGTAGTGAAAGCGGCCTTGAAGTTGACGTACCTTATTATTTTAATTTAGCGCCGAACTACGATGCCACCCTTAATACTCGCATTTATACCAACCGTAACCCCATGCTCTCCGGTGAGTTTCGTTATCTAACTGAGGAGTACGGCGAAGGAATTTTTAACGGCTCTTATTTGCCCAATGATAAAAAATATGATGGCGAAGATCGTAGCAGCTTTTTTTACGATCATTATTGGTCATCTACCAGTATTCCGCGCTTAAGTGGCGACGCAAAATATAGCTATGTGTCAGATGCCGATTATCTCAACGACTTCGATACCTTGGGTTTGTCAGACAATACGTTAAACCTACCACGCCGTGCGCGGGTGAATTATTATAACGATTATGTCAATGGTGAATTAAAAGTCGAGACTTTCCAAACGCTCGATGCATTTAACAATAATGGACAGCCTTTACAAGATAAAGACAAGCCGTACTCGCGCTTGCCACAGCTTAAACTTGACTATCGTCTACCATGGGCAAAAAGCTTTGATATCACAGGCGTAAGTGACTCGGCTTATTTTAAAAAATCCATCGATGATGGCTCTGAAAATGAAAAAAGTGGCACGCGTTTTTATAATAAATTAAGCGCCGTTTATCCGATGGAAAAATCTTGGGGCTATATCAAACCTAAGCTCAGCTTACAGCATCTGTATACGTCTTATGATGAAGACAGTTTGGCGGACAATGATTTGAGCAAAGATGACGGCAACCAATCGGTATTTGTGCCTCAAGTCAGTGTCGATGCTGGCTTGCACTTTTCTCAAGCGGGCTCACCCTTTGGCGCCTTTGACGATACTTTAGGCGGTTATCGCTTGCTCAGTCCGCGCTTAAAATATACCTACTCGCCCTATAAAGACCAAAACGATATTCCTAACTTTAATACCCGTATTGCCTCTATCAACTACGAGCAACTGTTTTCGGACAGCTGGTTTTTAGGTCATGACCGCTTGCAAGATTTGCATGCCTTTACACCCGGTATTAATTATCGTTACATCGATGCAACGGGTGTGACACGTTTTGATGGTAGTATCGCAGAGCAGTTTTATATCGATGATGGGCGCGTGACCCTTGAAGGCCAAAAACCTGTGCTGACGAATTCTTCCTCAGGATTGGTGTGGGATACCAGTACCCAGCCTTATAATAACGTCTGGGTCGATGTAAGCGGCGCGCTTACTCATAGCTATGATTTAAACTATATCACCACTGAGCTGCGTTATCAGCCATCTGACAACAGTTTATTTAACGTCGGCTTTGTGAAGCGTATGCGCGATGAAAACACCGACCAGTTACCTTTATCGGCGTTTACCGCATCAGCGGTTTTCCCAATTAATAATAACTGGCGCGTATTGGCGCAAGGTCAATACGATTATAATCGTGATAAAATGCTCGATTCGTTAGTCGGTGTTGATTATGAGGATTGCTGTTTTGGTTTTGCAGTTTATGGTCGTCGTTACTATAATGATTTGAATATCAAAGACAAACCAACACAGGCGATTATGGCAGAAATCAGACTCAACGGTCTTGGTAGCGGTAGCAGCCGTTTAACACGCTTACTTTCTGATAAAGTTTTGGGCTTTGAGCCGGTTCAAAGCGCATGGAAAGATGAATAAAACGTCGTCTATATCCTTAGACTCACGTATGATTGATGGTTTATGTATCAAGTAACATTTGTGCTATAACAGCATATAGCAGTGTTTACACCCTATTATAAACAGCCTTAGCCGCTACTTAAATGAAGAGTAACGGCTAGGGCTTAACCGATTACCATCCGATGCAATGACATTGATGAGGAGCATCATGAGATTTTTTTCTTTACGTCAGACAAGCCGAGTTGTATTGCTTTCTATGGGTATGACGGGCGCTATTGCTCTGAGCCTAAGTGCGCAAGCAGCCACCGTTAAGCCTGCAAAAACTTCAGCTGCAAACGTTGATGCTGGCACTCAGAAAAATAGCGCCGCACGTTTGACACCTGCCAATAGTACGGACGGTATCATTGCCTTAGTCAATGAAAACGCTATCTTAAAAAGCGATCTGATCGCTGCTATGGCGCAAACCCAAGCACGAGCGCAGGCGGCTGGTGAACCCATTCCCAATTCAGCCCAGCTACAGTCTGAAGTACTAAACGCCCTCATTATGCGTGAATTACAACTCTCAATGGTCAAACGAGTTGGTCTCAATCCTGATGAAGCTGCCATCAATCAGCGGCTGGCTCAAATCGCCCAAGCAGAAGGACTCAGCAGCCTTGGCGAGTTACAACAACGTTTGGACGCCGCAAAACCAGGCAGTTATGCTACCCTACGCGCGCAATTGATTGAAGATGCCGCGATTCAAGCCTTGCAGCAGCGCCAAATCGCAAGCCGCGTGCGCATCAGCGAACAAGATATCGATGCCTTTTTGGCCTCTCCTGAAGCCAAGCGTTTGAGTCAAAGCGAATATCAAACTATTCACGTACGTATCCCCTATATGGACGATTACAGCCGTCTGTCGGACGCCCAGCGTGAAGAAGCATTAAAAGTCGCGCAGCGTCTACGCACACGACTGCAAGCGCCAAATGTCGATGTCACAGAAGCCATTGCCGCAAGTCAAGGCAGCTACCCTATTCAGCTGCAAGGGGGCGATATGGGCTTTCATAAAGCGGCTGCACTACCAACCGAGCTTGCTAGCGAAATCACCAAACTTGAAGTTGGCGCCGTCAGTGCGCCGTTAGTGACCCCAGAAGGTATTGATATCATCAAACTGGCTGATAAAAAGTCCAGTGATACCATGCTAGTGCCGCAGTGGCATACGCGTCACATTTTAGTCAAAGTCGATGAGCTACAAACCGATGCTTTGGCTGAGCAAAAAATCAATGACCTCTACGAGCAATTACGTAAAGGAGCCGACTTTGCGAGCCTAGCCTCAACTTATTCAGATGATCCCGGTTCAGCAGGACGCGGTGGCGATTTGGATTGGGTTGGTGAAGAGCAAATGATTGGTCCGTTTGAAACAACGATGAAGAATACCGCCGTCGGTGATTACTCTGCACCATTCAAAACGCAATTTGGCTGGCACATTCTAAAAGTTGAAGGCAAACGCGAGCAAGATGTCAGCGATGAATACCGTCGCAATATGGCACGTCAAGCGCTATATCAGCGCCTTGCTCCGCAAGCCAAAGAAGACTGGCTACAAGAACTACAAGCCGGCGCTTATATTCAGATACTCGGCTAATTAGTATTTAATAATATCGAAAACATTTTAAAAAAGGGTATGTGCCAATGCATATACCCTTTTTTAATTTAGGTCATTTATTAAAAACTCCATAAATGGTGGGATAATCTTTAGCTTAGAGCTCTATAGTGAGTGAAAAGTAATAACAATACATCACGCACTGCTGATATCAATTTTTCTTGCTAGCTGTGCCTGCGCAGACAGAGGCTACAAAAAATTGATATCAGCAATACCGTCGCGTTTTTAGGATATTTTAACTATACATTCATTAACGCTTTTATTAACGGTCGAAAATATTTTTCAAATAAAAATAACGCACAAAGAAAAGCCCCGAACCTAGGGCGATGGGTTCAGGGCTATGGCGTTTCATATTGTTGTTATTATCTCTTCCGTGTTGACTCATCCTAAGTCATAAACAGTAACCTATAAGACAGCGGGCTGACCTGTGCTTTTATTGTTACTGCCTCAACACTGCATCCTTGCGTATCCTTGTGTTGATGGTTGTATTCTAGGTGAATTGACGCGGAACGACTAGAGGCTAAAGACCTTATTTAGCGTAAGCATTTGCTTACGTCGCTATTGTTTGTGGCGAGGGCTTTATACAGATAATAAAACCTTTTTAGCAATCACTTTCCTTTTCAGCCTCTGCATGTTCTTTTGATACTTTACAGCCCTCTTGTTTACCCGCTTCGATAGTGTTTTTCGCCTCTTTAACATCTTCTGCTTTCTCAGTTGGCGCATTGGTTTCTTGTCTGCTGACTTTTTCGGGCTCGTATTGTAGCGTTGTCAGCACCGGAAAATGGTCGGAGCCGATAGACGGCATACGCTGAATATCGACCAAGGTGAAACAAGCACTATGGAAAATATGATCCAGTGCCCAACGTAAAAACGGGTACTTAACATGAAAGGTATTGATAAAATGGCGTCCGATACGAGGATCTAGCAGGCCTGAGATACGTTGAAAGCGACGGGTAGTCTTTGACCAAGCGACATCGTTTAAATCTCCTGCCAATATCGCCGTTTGCTTATTTTCTTTGATATGTTTTCCAACCATCAGCAGCTCAGCATCGCGGGTCGTAGACTTATCTGCCTCTGTCGGACTGGGCGGCATCGGGTGCAAACAGTATAGCCAAATCACTTGGCCGCCCTGCAAACGTAGCTGCGTATGGATAGATGGAATATCATCAATCATCAAATACTTAACTTCAGGGTCTATGAGCTCAAGCTTAGAATACAGATGCATACCGTATAGATTATCCAAAGGCACTTTGACAGTATAAGGATAATTTGCTTCTATTTGATTAAGGGCTTTCTCCCATTTTTTATCAGTCTCTAAAGTAATTAAAATATCGGGGCGCTTATCTTTTACCAGTTCAACCAGTTTTTGGGTCTCATCATTGGGCGTCAATACGTTTGAAACCATGATTTTAAGCTGGTGCGCATGTCCATTTGGCATATCCTTGGCAGTGAGCACTTCTTTTTTCCAAAGTATGGTATAGGGCAACACCATACGCAATTGAAAGGCGAGCGCGCTACTTAAAACGATAAATAACAGCCACTGACCAAACTGCCAGTCCGACCAAAATATAACCATGCCAAGCCAAGCGGCGAGCCCGAGGAACATAATTTGAATACGGGGAAACTCAACACCTCGCACCCACCAATTATCAAGAGGCAACAAGCCCCAAATAGTGACAAAGGCGATGAATCCTGCCAACCACTGAGCGCCATAATATAAGAGGGAGAGATCCATAATGTGTGTCGACCGTTTATTAAATGAATGGCAAAGCCAATAATAGTGAATATTCTTTATATAATAATTGTTTGGGCTAAATTTATTTAAGCTAAAAATGATTGAGCGGCTGAACTCTAAACCTTTGTCACAAGATAAATAGCCTGCTTACTTTAGCACCTCATCACGCCTGCGCCTACTATTGAACATTCATTAGACGTTAGCGGCTATAAAAAATTACAATTTAAGCCTTATTTAGAGGGGCTTGAATTTAAGAGAAGTTGACACGATAAATAATCAGCAAGCTTAATAAATAGCAGGCTTTATGGGTAGTAGCATTGATAAGTAGAAAAGTGAATAAGTCATATCTAAAAAATGCGGTATATTCTCTAAAAAACCTTGCTTTTTGCTGCTATTCACGGCATTGTTATCGGTTGGCAGTGCAACAATTTATGGTGAAAAGGATTGAGTTTTATGAGTAATTTAACAGTAGGCTTGGTAGGCTGGCGCGGTATGGTCGGGTCAGTATTGATAGAGCGTATGCGTGAAGAAAAAGACTTCGATGGTATCACACCAGTGTTTTTTTCGACCAGTAACGCTGGCGGCGACGCCCCAAGCTTTGACGGTATCAAGACCAGCAAACTAAAAGATGCTCATGATATTGAAGCACTTGCTGCCTGTGACGTAATTATCACCTGCCAAGGCGGCGATTATACCTCAAAGGTACATCAGCCCCTACGTGATAGCGGTTGGACTGGCTACTGGATTGATGCAGCAAGCACCTTACGTATGGAGGACGACAGCATCATCATTCTTGATCCTGTTAACCGCAATGTGATTGATAAGGCACTGGCAAATGGCAAAAAAGACTTCATCGGTGGTAACTGTACCGTGTCACTGATGCTGATGGCAATCGGTGAGCTGTTTAATAAAGGCTGGGTTGAATGGGTCAGCGCCATGACTTATCAAGCAGCGAGTGGCTCTGGCGCCAACAACATGCGCGAGCTAATCGAAGGTATGGGCGTACTCCATGAAGCAGTCAAAGACGAGCTTGCCGACCCTGCCAGCGCCATCCTTGAGATTGATAAAAAAATCGCTCAGACACAGCGCTCAGACAACTTTCCTAAGCAATACTTTGGCGTACCACTAGCAGGCAGTTTGATTCCTTATATCGACGCACAGTTAGAAAACAAACAATCGCGCGAAGAATGGAAAGGCGGCGTTGAAACCAATAAAATCCTTGGCAACTCTGAAGCCGATAAAATTGCCATTGACGGTATGTGTGTCCGCGTTGGCGCCATGCGTTGTCACGCTCAAGGCTTAACGATTAAACTAAAAAAAGACATCCCGCTAGAAGAAATCGAAGCGGCATTGAAAAGCAGCGGTAATCAGTGGTTAGATGTGGTTGAAGATACCAAAGAGGCCACTATCAACCGCTTAACACCGGTAGCAGTGACCGGCACTTTAACAGTGGCGCTAGGACGCCTACGTAAGCTTAATATGGGTCCTGAGTATCTCGGCGCCTTCACCGTTGGCGACCAGCTATTATGGGGCGCAGCAGAGCCATTGCGCCGTATGCTGAATATCATCCGTGAGCAAAACAGCTAATCTCATTTAATCGCCAATAAAAAAGACAGCGCTTGCTGTCTTTTTTTGGCATCATTTTTGGCGTTATTTTTTCAATAATGAATCATTTAGGCTGATAAGCAATCATTATTTCATTGCGGCGCAGAAACGGCAGCGTCCAAGGTGGGTTATAACGCGCCAGCTCAGGCTTACCTATGATGGTTAAATTTTGCCCTTGCATCCAAGATTGTAGCTCTTTAGTTTTCGCCGCGACTTTTTCAGCACCCGCCAATCCTGAAAATTTCATAACGCCATAAGTTTGCGCTGGAACTTCTACAATTTCGATGTTCGGATTATTAGGTCTTGGCAGCGTTTGCAGCGTATATTGGCTTGGCATGGTAAATTGTACGCGCCATTTATCTTCAGTTTTTTGAATGCTGACTGGCGCAGTCATGGCAATTTTTTGTGAATCACCGCTCCCTTTTTTAGTTTCAGGTTGCATTGTTACTGGCGCAGTCATGCTAATTTTACAACTCTCGCCATTTGCGGCGCTATTATTGCCAAAGATATAATCTGCTAAGATCTTAAATCCTGCACGGCTGGCGGCATCTTGGTCGCCCATTACCCAAGTCTGTGCTACTAACTGCTCATCGTAACGACGCAGCTCAAAGTCTTCAGCCTGTTTTAATACAGTATATTTTGGCTCTTCGGTTGCCATAGCTGCTCCTGATAGTAATAATGCGCTCGTTAATAACAGTCCATTTAATAGGGCTTTATTTGATAAGTCGTTATTCAATAGCAAGCGAATCGATGACAAATAAATTGCTTTATCCATATCCTCTCTCCGCTATATACATTTAGCACTTAACATTTATTTGATTTATAGTAGCTACTCTTCTAATTTAGCAATGACTTGGCAAGAATGTCTGTATTTTTTGGTTATAGCAAGCCAATTAATAAGCGATTAATGTCCCGTTTAATTGTTAGCATGCTTAGGCTATTTTATAAACGCTCTCCTTCTCTAAACCAATTAATTGTCAGCCGCTTAAATATCCATGTCCAAAAAAATGCTTAACAATGTTATAATTAGCGCCATTTTCATAGCTTAAATAGCGGTTATCTTATGCAATTTGTTTTACACAAAACGGCCAGCGGTATCACGCGCGCACGCCGTGGTACGGTTCATCTCAATCATGGCGATGTGCAAACGCCTGCTTTTATGCCAGTGGGTACTTATGGTACCGTAAAAGGCATGCTGCCACGGGATATCGAAGCGATTGGCGCCGATATTATCTTGGGTAATACTTTCCATTTATGGCTGCGTCCGGGCACTGATATCATTGATAAATTTGGTGGTCTGCATAAATTCATGCATTGGGATAAGCCAATTCTCACCGATTCGGGTGGTTTCCAAGTATTCAGCCTTGGGGCAATGCGTAAAATCACCGAAGAAGGCGTGACTTTTAAATCGCCTATCGATGGCGCAAAAGTATTTTTATCGCCAGAAAAATCGATGCAAATTCAATATAGCTTAAATTCAGACATCGTCATGCAGTTCGATGAGTGCACGCCCTATCCTGCCACTCATGAAGAAGCCAAAAAATCTTTAGAGTTGTCACTACGCTGGGGCCAGCGCTGTGTCGATGAGCATAAGAAGCTTGGCAGCACCAATGCCTTATTTGGCATTATCCAAGGCAGTATGTATGCCGATTTGCGTCAGCAATCACTCGAAGGTCTGCTTGAGATTGGCTTTGATGGTTATGCCATCGGCGGTTTATCGGTTGGCGAACCAAAAGAAGAGATGATAGACGTCCTAGATTATATCGCCGACGATATGCCCGCTGACAAGCCGCGCTATTTGATGGGCGTTGGTAAGCCTGAAGACCTCGTTGAAGGGGTACGCCGCGGCGTCGATATGTTTGACTGCGTGATGCCGACTCGCAACGCCCGTAATGGTCATTACTTTGTCACCGGTGACGCTGAGAATGCCGGCATTATACGCATACGTAATAGCCAGTATCGCACTGATGAAGGGCCATTAGACCCTGAATGTGACTGCTATACCTGCCAAAACTTTAGCCGTGCTTACTTATCACATCTAAATAAATGTAAAGAGATGCTAGGGGCGCAGCTAGCGACTATTCATAACCTGCGTTACTATCAGCGTTTGATGCAAGGTATCAGAGACGCGATTGAACAAGATAAGTTTGATGAGTTTGTAAATGAGTTTTATAGTAAACGCGGACAAAGCGTTCCTGAACTCAATTTACGTTAACCATTTCTAGAGTTATTTTATCTGCGTAAGATGCTTGAAGCTGCTTTAAGCGAGAGACATTAAAATGGAAAAGGGCTTAAGATTAATCTTAAGCCCTTTTTGTTTAGCTAGAGTCTTTATTACCTAAAATATTAGGGCGTGTTGAACATTCATAATTTGAGCCAGATATAAGCACAAGCAAGAGCGACTGTATTTTCATAACTCTGCTTGAGCTTATCAAATCTGGTGGCAACCGCCCTATACTGCTTTAACTTGGCAAAAGCATTTTCTACTAAGTGTCGTACTTTATACAAGTCCCAGTCCATATGGTCGTTAGAATACTGAGTGTTTCGTTTTCGAGGGATGTTATCCTGCGTCCCTGCTTGTTCAATATGGGCTCGTAGCGCATCAGAATCATAGCCTTTATCGGCACATAAAACCTCTGTATTACTCAAATTAACCTTATCTATTA
>NZ_DJUD01000003.1:0-29069 GCF_002439405.1 Psychrobacter sp. UBA6291
AGGGGATGGTCGGATGCTTACGTCATTAATACTTATCGTCAAAAGGTCTCACTATCAATTTGATAGTGAGACCTTCTTTTTTGATCAGATAATACAAGAAGGGCTCAATGATCCATTTATTGTTCAGGCTATGGAAGCTAATACTTTAGATAGTTTTACAGAGTTTTTAGTGACTAGATTGCTCGATCTTTTTATGACATGTGTTTCAGGTAATGAAAAAATCTATAATATCTTTATAATGAATGAAGGTATTAAGTCTAAGGTAGCCGGACGTCTTGCTAGGCAGATGTATGAGCAGGAATCAGGTTGAAAGTCATTTCGTTTTTATATAGATTGAACCAGCTAGTAACAGATATTGGGGCTTTATTATGTATAGAATAGATTATAGCAGTTACGATAAATATGCGGATACATACGCTGTTAGAAATGAAGTAGCAGAAAAAGTAAAGGCGCTTCCTAACGATCTAAATGGATTACGCATTATATTTGAAGACTCATACAAAAATCATTTAAGCGACATGTTCGATAGGGCCTTAAGAAAAAAAGGTGATGCGGATGATGATAGTAATTTACAGTACTCATATGTTATTAAAATAGGATGGCATACACCATTTGAGATATTGTTTGAAGCTATGGGGATGGGTATAAGCACTGGCTTTAAAGGAAATGAAGTAGATGCTATGCATTATGAAAGCATCATTGGCGCTATGTTGACAGCCAAATATGGTAAACCTATTGGATTTAGGTTCGATAAGTTGCTTCAAGTAGCACAATTGATGCTCGAAAGTTATCCTAACTTTTATAATATATTTATTAGTGTTTGTTATTATTACGGTCATTACGAAGCACTAATTGCTCAAGATAAGAAAGGTAATTTAAGAAAAAAACAGATTGAAAGGAAAGCTAAGATAGAAGAAATTAACCATAACTTTAGTGAGATAATTGAGTTTTTATGCCCTAAGCTAAATGGTAGACTAGTTTTTCATAAAATTAATAATGAAAAACCAAGGTCAGATGAAGATTTGAAAAAAGCATTCTATCCGCTTAAGCTATTTACAGTGCTACTTGACAAAAACACTACTGAAATTGATCATGATTTAGCTGAACCAAATAGTAAAGAAATATTCGATCTTATAAAACATTACCTTAAGTTACGCTCGTATAATAACTTTCATTATAATTTTGACGGAATTAATGAAAGCATAATAATAAAAATACTTCATTTTCTTCATTGTTATTGTGACTTTGCATGCAAAAATGATTGGGGGTTATATACTAGGTCATATGATGATTCCTATGCCAATATAGAACTTGATAACTTTATAAAACTGGCCAATTTATTAGAGTTAAATGACTATATAGTCGACGGTATGTATGACGACAGAAATGATGAAAGCTTACATCTTAACTATACATTTGATGTACTAGATGAGTCAGATAGATATGGTGCTAAACATAAATTAAATCAGGCATTGCAATTCACTATCAGTCAATACGTATTTGAAGGTGGGTACGATCATGGTCGCTTAATGTATGATGGTAGATATCGTTTTGAGTCTGAATCTAAAGTTATTTCAGAAAATACTAATGATTATTAGATAAAAGTCACAGAAAATAAAATATATAGAGCTCTTTTTATGTCAAATATTTATTTTGCAACTATTGAAAAATCTAATGATACATTAGATGAAGAAAAAAAAGACCTAATTTTTTGTGGTCAGAAAGTTCATCTATTTAATCCGATTTTAAAAGAAACTATTATTATAGATGATAGCTCAATATCTAATGATAATAGAATGAACGATTGGTCTGTGACTTTCTTTAAAGATAGTATTTTTTCTCAGACACTTAAGTTAAGGGTTTTAAAGAAAGAGTTGTTCAAAGACAGTAAAGAGGCTAAAAATGTTACAGGATCAATCGTTTCAAAAATAGCGATATTTATGGATCTGGAAAAGTCTAACTTAGGAAATGAAGAGATATATTGTAAAAACGCTTCATGGTTTTTGCGTGGTTCTGAAACATTGAAAGAGGACGATTTTACTGCTCTACCTAATGAAAAGCGCCACATAGATGGACGTGGATTAGCTTTATTTTTTAATACCTCAGATATAAAAAATCCTAAGAGAAGAGTACTACTATTAATGCTCGCTGTAGCATATCACGAAGCTTTCCAACAGATTAATGAAAAGCTTGCTGAAGCTCTAGAGTATCCTGATGATGTTAAGAAAATTCAAGATCTATACGCTGAAGCATCCATTTTCAATGCAAGGTACTTTTTCTTTAATCCTATACAGCTTACAAAATATCCTACTTATAGATGTTGGCAAGACTTTTCTGAAGCTTATCAGTTGGCAATAAGATATCGTGAAACTAATGAACAACTTGAACAAGTTTATCGTATCTTAAGATATCAAAAGCAAGAAAAGGATGAAATTAATAAGCATGAACAATTGAAATTAAGACAAGAAGGGCAACATCAGCTCGAGCAAGCTAAACTAGAGCAGCAGAAAAATAGTGATAAGTTGAATTTTAAGATTGCGGCATTTGGCCTGATTTTATCACTTTTTGGTTTAGTCGAAGTTTTGGATACATTAGTAGGATGGTTTAACTGATTTAGCCATTTCTACATAGTGGAGCCCATCCCGAATTCTGTGTAAGTGCCATTTAGACTATATGCTTACTATAGCCAATTCAATATAAAAGTGGTTCGTTTAAATAGCGCTCTGCTGGAATAAATTTTCCTCGCTTGCTGTGCGCTTCGCACTCCAGAGGCTTCGCAAAATTTATTCCAGCAGTCCTATAACATTTCTAAATGAAATCTACTATAGGGCGTGTTGAACATTCATAATTTCAGCCAGATATAAGCATAAGCGAGAGCGTTTTCTATTAAGTGTCGTGCTTTGTATAAGTCCCAGTCCATATTGTAGTGGCATAATAAATTAGGACAGCACGTAAGAGGTTTATACTAACCCAAAGAGGAAAATAGTATGACCAACAAACGCAATCAATATACCCGAGAATTTAAATTAGAAGCCATCAGCTTAGTCACTGATCACAACCGCACCATACCTGACGTGGCCGATTCCTTAGGGATAGGTAAATCCACTCCACCTTGCATAAATGGCTGAGTCAATACCGTCAAGAAATGAGTGGCCAAGCGCCTAAAGTCGTCAACGCTTTAAAGGATGAACAGCGCGAGCTCCAAGATCTGCGTAAACAGGTTAAGCGGCTGACTATGGAGCGCTACATCTTAAATGAGGAGGGATAAAACGAAGCACTGCTTCGTCCCGACGCAAGACGAGAGCTATGCTCGAGTGAGGCTTCTGCTCTGCTGGCCTTGGACAGCCTGAACGGCTATCGCTAATCAGTCAGCTGGCAGAGCAATACAAACGTAAGCATCCGACCATCCCATCTTTCCCTCACTTAAAAAGCGTGCTGACCGCTAAAGCGTTACAGATGGCGTATCATACTATGCTCAAACCCAGTGATGTGTTGTTTCATTCTGACCAAGGAACCCATTACACTAGAAAGAAGCTTGCTGAATCCGTGGCAAGTTGTGAGGACATGACGCAAAGTATGAGCCGAAAAGGTAACTGTTGGGACAACGCGCCAACTGAGCGCTTCTTCAGAAGCTTGAAAACAGAATGGATGCCAAAGGGCGGTTATGAGAATATCGCTGAGGCTAAAAGTGCCATTATTGATTATATCTGGGGCTATTATCAGGTCGTAAGACCACACCGTTTTAACGATTATTTGTCACCGTTAGAAAAAGAGAAACGTTACTTTAATCAAAACCTCTTATTAGGTGTCCTAGATTAGTTGACTACTACAGTATTAATCATATAAAAATATGATAACAAAGCTTAAGACATTGTTATAAAAAATTTTAATTAAGACTAAGAAATATTTATGAATAAACAAGACTATACCAAATCCCGACTACGGGTAACCGACTGGCTAAGAAGTCAGCTGATAGGCCCAGCAACTGACATAAATAATGGTGACTTATCAGGTATTTCACCGCTTTCACGCTATCCCATTGGCGTGCTGTATCCGATTGACGCTAGTGGTGAGGGCATAGATCCTGCTTGTGAGGATAACGATGATGTGACCCTAGGTAAATCTAGTGAAGAGGATAAAGAGGAGGTATTTGTTAAGCGTCGTTATGTGCCGCCCTCATCGGTTGGGTTTTCATTTTTTATAGCAAATAGTGACTGGCAGCTGCAAATTGATGCCAGTGCTAGCCGCTATCAGTTAGCCGATCATCTACAGCTAACT
This sequence comes from Psychrobacter sp. UBA6291, assembly GCF_002439405.1. Taxonomy (NCBI): domain Bacteria; kingdom Pseudomonadati; phylum Pseudomonadota; class Gammaproteobacteria; order Moraxellales; family Moraxellaceae; genus Psychrobacter; species Psychrobacter sp. UBA6291. The sequence goes on from NZ_DJUD01000003.1 coordinate 4,279, forward strand.
GCGGACGGGCAGATTAAAAAAGAGGGACGATACGCATCAACAGAGGATTGGGCGTTCAATAGAGAGCAGCTAGGGGGTGATGGACAGACCGTTACTATTGATCATGAAGGCGAGTATCCTGTTTTTTTTGTGAATGAAGCGGGTAGTGTAAAACCGTTAGCGTTTATCAATGTCTTAGAGTATGACCATGATAGCGGCAAGATAATTACTATTTCTTTAGTCAATAAGCAAATAATTGAGGATGCCAATGCTGGTGATTATTACTGGCAGCGAGCGTTTAAGTCTTTATTTGAGGTGACGCTAGATTGTTATATTGAGCAAGGAGTTGTCGGTGAGTATCCTGATATTAGCTATCAAGATTTAAGCTTAGAGTATCAAGAGCTACATCTACAATATCAGCATAAAAAAGTTTACGCTATTGGTCATGGCGCAGCTGTTGACTGGCAGATAGCTGATAAACCTAATAATGATATAAAAAGCAGCACTATAATAAAAGATGCTGATGTAAATAATAGTATAGCGGCGCCACATATTTATACTGATTTTATGCCGACTTATGAGGTACCTATTGTCACAGCAGATATCGCTATAAATGCAAATTTTGATGTTTTATTGCTTAACAACTTAATCAATATCCAAGATAATCGACTACAAATCTGTGGTGCATTAGATGAATTTATTGATGGCTATCAACAGTGGATTAATACTCAAAGAGCCGATGTCAATAAATTCGATGACGCAAGGCGGCAAGTGGGTACTGGCATTATAGAGCGTATGGACGTGGCTAAAGAGCGCATGCGTCAAGGTGTACATTTACTCAAAAATGATAGCGTAGTTGCAGAAGCGTTTGGCTTAGCCAATCAAGCGATGAGAGAGCAGATGATACAGTCGGGCTATGATGTGCCTAAATGGCGACCTTTTCAGCTTGCTTTTGTATTATTAAGTCTAGCCTCATGTGTGGACGAAACAGACAATTACCGTCAAGAACTAGACTTGATTTGGTTTCCGACAGGCGGAGGCAAAACAGAGGCTTATTTAGCCGTTGCGGCTTTTGTTATTTTATGGCGTCGGCTTAGCTTTTCGGCGGTGTCAGCTGGTGGCACGGTCAGTATGATGCGCTATACTCTGCGATTACTGACTACTCAGCAGTTTATGCGCGCCTGTCGTCTTATTTGTGCTTTGGAGTTACTACGTTATCATTATCCAAAATTAGGCGAGGAGCGAATTAGCATTGGTCTATGGGTAGGGAGTAATAGTAGCCCCAATACCTTAAAACAAGCACAGGATATCGTTAACAAAATACAAGGTGGCAAGCGTGAAGAGATGAGTCAGTTTGTATTAACCTCATGTCCGTGGTGTCAAACCCCTTTTGACAATGTCACAAAAAATATAAAAATTGGTTTTAAAAGTTTTGATTTTCATTGTAGCAACTTACAATGTGCGTTTGGTGCTCAAAACATAGCCTTACCTTGCCAAGTGGTTGATGAAGTATTATATGTTAAACCGCCCACTTTATTAGTTGGAACCCTAGATAAGTTTGCTATGCTGGCTTGGAAACCTGAAACTCAAAGCTTTTTTGGACGTAATGGCAACCGCCCTCCTGAACTTATTATTCAAGATGAACTGCATCTCATATCTAGTGCATTAGGCTCTATTGCTGGCATTTATGAAGCGGCAATATCAACGGTGATTGAGCAAAAGCTCGTCTGTCCCAAGTATATTGCATCTACAGCGACGATAAAAGAGGCAAATACCCAAGTCAATAAGCTATTTGCTCAGCAGCCTGCTATTTTTCCGCCTGTCGGTATCAGTTCTGAAGATTCCTATTTTGCTAAAACAGTTGCGCTTGATGAGCAGCCAGGGCGCTTATATTTAGGTTATCTAGCGCCTATGCTCAGTCGACAAAGAAACTTGGCACCACTCGCCGCCGCGTTATTGATTGCTCCTCTTCTATTGTTTTCCAAGGATGCTGAGGCTGAGATACTGCTGGATGCTTGGTGGAGTATGCTCGTCTATCACAGCAGTTTAAAAGGCGTGGGCAATAGCCATAATAGTTTCAATATTTTAGTGAAAGAGCATTATGAGCGTCTAATGCAGGAGTATCAGCAGCAAAAAGGGCTTGATGATAAGCAGATTGAGCAAGATTATATTTGGCAGCTTATAAAAAACCGCTTGCCAAGCCGTCTTAATATCGCTCAATTGACTAGCAACTCAACCGCTCAGCAAAACGAGACCACTTTTTCAAGGTTGAAGTTTGAGCGCACAGATCCTGATAGTATCGATGTTGCGCTAGCAACCAACATGGTATCGGTAGGCTTGGATGTTAGCCGTATGTCACTTATGGTGGTTAACGGTCAGCCGATTACCACCGCTGAATATATTCAAGCCAGTAGTCGTGTTGGTCGCAGTCATGTTCCTGGAATTGTTATTACTAACTATTATCGTGATCAAAGCCGTAGCTTGTCACATTATGAGAATTTTCGTGCATATCATCAGTCATTTTATCGTTATGTAGAGCCAACCAGTGTGACCCCATACACTTATCAAGCACGCAAGCGCGCGTTACATGCTGGGCTGGTTATTGTTCTGCGCCATTCAATCCCCTTTATGTTAGCTGACAACGATGCGCGAAACTTCGATAAAAACGATGTGCAAATACAAGCAGTCGTTCAAACCTTTATTAATAGGTGTAGCGCCGCTGATCCTGAACGTCGCCAAGAGATTGAAGGTCATGTCAAGCAGATAGTTAATGAGTGGCATCAAATTGTGGCAACTGATATCGATAATAGTGTTTGTTATAGCGCATTAGACGATAGATCAAAACAAAGTCTATTGTACCGTCATGGTCAATCAGAAAGAGGTCAATGGGCAACGCTACAATCTATGCGTAATGTCGAAAATACTGGTCTGATGAAACTATTGTGAATATGAGTAATAAACTATGAATATGAATAACAAGCAGTATCAATATTTACCAATAAGATTGTCGCACTTGTTGACGCATTGTAGCGTAGGCGCAGTAGTACGAGGTCCTGACTATCTGATGATTGTCCAAGACATTAGCGAATGGATAGCATTAGATGGGACAGCGCCGCGTGAGATTATGTTTGTCGAACAAATTAAAGCCACTTTAGGCATTCAGCAGGCGCTTCGAGAGCCACCCATCGCCAAGCTTGATAAGCATGATCTACCAGATGGTACTTGTATTCCAGCCTCACGTTTTCCCAGTTGGATGGCTTGTGATAGCTGTGGTCTTATGCATGCTAGACCGTGGATTGACCAAAAAACAGATAAGCCTATCTGTCAAGGAGTCGTGAATAATCGACCTTGCAAAAAGCCATTAACGCAAGTGTCTTTAGTACTAGTACATAATGACGGTCATATTAACGACCTAGACTGGCACTATTTGGCACACAAAGATGCTAAAAATGCTAAACAAAAACAATGCGGGCGTGCATCTCTTACGCTTACCCTTAACAATAGAAGAGTGATTACATGCAATAAGTGCGGCGCAGAATCACGAGTAAATCCTGGAACAAAACTACCATATTTTGGCTGGAGTCAGCCTTGGATAGGTTATGCACCAGAGCTGCCGATAGAGGATTTGGGTGAAGTCATGGAGGTCAATGACACCCGTATTCATCGCGCTGTGACTATCAGTGCTTTGGTCATTCCTCCTGAATCGCGTATTGGGCGTCATAGTGTTGTGGCTCAGCTTTATAGTAATCAACCATTACGTGATACCCTAAATTTAAGAGGTAGCAATTTTCAAAGAGAATCAAGAAAAAAAAGCGTAGCCGAAAAGCTAGACTGTGACGTGGCGCAGTTAGAAGACGCTATTATTCAAATTGAAAATGGTTTTCCAAATATTGACACTAATATGACAACGTTAAAGCTATTAGAGGCAGAGTATCAAGCTATCTTAGAACCTATTGTTGATCTAAAAGAAGATGAAGACTTTGTCACTCATCACGTTAGCGATCAATGGCGTGAGTTTTTGCAGCACCGTAATAATACACTCAGCAAAAAACTTAATAGTCTAATTACAGATGTGATAGAGATTAGAAAATTAAAAGAAATCATGGTATTTAAAGGGTTTACTCGTGGCGGCACTATTGATGACGAGGTACCAACTATTGTGCCTCCAGCCATCGACAAAGAGATAGGTTGGCTACCTGCACTTGAGTTGTATGGAGAGGGTATCTTTATTAACTTTGATAACGATATTATCACGGAGTGGGAAAAAAACGCTAACGTGATGGCACGTACTGAAGTATTTAAATCTAGATTTGCTAAAGCAAATATTAAGTTTGATCCCAATATTATCATTACGCCAAGATTTATGTTTTTACACGCATTGTCGCATCTTTTAATCAAAGAGCTGGAGATTCAAGCAGGCTATCCCTCGGCATCTCTAAAAGAGCGTATATATGCGTCTATTAGCGACGATACTTCGATGGTGGGTATCTTAATCTATGTGGCTATTCCAGATGTGGACGGTACATTAGGTGGCCTGGCTGAGCTGGCCAAGCCTGAGCGCTTAGAGAAAATAATAAGTAAAGCATTTGAAAAAGCGCGCTGGTGTTCGCTAGATCCAGTCTGTGCCAGTCACGATGGACAGGGTGTTGGTTTATTAAATAAAGCCGCTTGCCATGCTTGTGAATTACTACCAGAAACCAGCTGTTTTTGTGGCAATATTTTACTGGATAGAATATTTGTTAAAGGCGATCATAACAGTTCAATGCCTTCAGTTTTAGATATGATAAAACTCTAGGATTTATTAAAAGCTCTAGGGTTATCGTTGCACATACTGACGCTTTTGACCCATAGAGCTGAATATAACTGTTTCATAACCAATACTATAAAAGGATTCCACATGGCTGCTAGAGTATTTACATTACCAGATATCGATGACTTAACCAAAGAGCAAGATGCTATTATTGATTTGCCGTTAGAAGGGCAGTACTTAATAGTCGGAGGGCCAGGCACAGGTAAGTCAGTAGTGGCCTTGATGAGAGCGCGTCGGTTGGCACGAGAACAACAGAAATATGTGTGTTTGGCTTATAATAAGACCCTGCTAAAGTCTAACGAACAACTATTCGGGAAAGGCTTACAAAGTAAACAGTGGCTATCATGGTTTATGAAAACCTACTTCTCATTAATAGGCAGTCGAGTACCCTGTATCGAAACAAAAAATGGCGGCTTTAAACCGATTGACTGGGACAACGTTAGCCATAACATCATTAGCTATATGGAGCAAGAGGCAGAGTCTGACACCGCTAAAGATGATGAGGCAATAGAGATAAGTAAAGACACACTGATTATTGATGAAGGGCAAGATATGCCGCCAAGCTTTTACACTAGCTTAGTCGAATTGGGCTATGAGAACTTTTTTGTGGTTGCAGATCAAAATCAACAGATAAACGAAGGGTGTAGTAGTATCAAAGAGCTACGCGCTGTGATGGTGTTGGAGCCAGAAGATGTATTTGAGCTGACGATTAATTGGCGTAACTCCTATGAGATAGCTGTATTTAGTCGGCACTTTTTTACTGATGAGGCGACACCTGCTCCTAATTTACCTGATCCTAATACCAGAGCAACGGGTGACTTGCCCACTCTGTATAGTTACCATGCCAATAATTTTGCCGCTATTGTTGAACGTATTTTAATTCAAGCCAAAGACCATGATCATAAGCTCATTGGTATTATTTGCCCCAATAATACTGTATTGAATGCTTATCTTGCCAAGTTAACTGAAAAGAAAAACAGTAATACTGCCTACCAGGATATTCCAATCGGTTATTATAACAATGGTCAGCCAGTATCGATTGACTTTGGTCAGGGAGGAATATTTATTCTAAATGCGCACTCATGCAAGGGGTTAGAATTTGATACGGTGTTTTTAGCGGATATAGATGATCATTATGCTCCTAGCAATACTGATGTACTCAAAAAGCGATTCTATGTAATGGCATCACGAGCCAGAGAAAAGCTGTTTTTATTAAGAAAAAACGGCAGTGATACCAAGACCATCAATGACATTTTGCCTAATGATAATTCGATTCTCAATAGGTGTTAGCACAATGGGGCAACAACTCGAACTATTTGATTTACCAAAGGATATTGCTATGACACAACAAAACATTACAGCCACATCTCAATCAATACCCAAAAAATGGTATTTTGTAACCAATCATCAAAACCTCCTCATGTATCTAATGATAGATATCATTACTCTGCTACAACCTTTAGGAAAAAAGTCATATCAAGATAGTTTGAGCTTTAATCCAGGTTATACCCCTATTTTTAGTAAAAAGCCGCCTAAATGGGTGGTTGATATGAGTATAAAAGAGCGAGATGACTTGATACCTGTGATTGTTGAGCTAAATCTGAGCCAGTACCAAGGACAGATACTAGCACGCTATCAGTCTCAGTTAGATAGTGTGGAGCATCAAGAATGGCAGAGTATATCAGCTACGCAAGCTTTTGCAAAAGATAACTATAGCCATGATGATATAGACCTAACTATGTTGTTGCTAGCAGAGCCTATAGCCGCTGGCACGATTATGGCTATCAAGTTAGCTAATAAAGAAGGTATCAAAAAAATCAAGGATAAGGTTTTAGATACCAATGGGGTGGATATTAGCTTATATCCATTGACCACACAGGCAACCTTGTTTAAGTTTAATAAAAATCAAGCGAAAAACTCTCTACCAACAGTGAGCATTAATAATGACATTAAGGCTATTAATTATAGCTTTGCCAATGCGATAACAGCTGTTTATGCCAGCTTAAATCTGCTTGCAAACGTTAACGAGCAAGCACTTCATGCGCTTTTGACTCTTTTACAAAGAAATGCAGCTGATATTAATCTGCCTTTATTAGATGACATTTTGAATGATTTTTGTCAATGGATTATCGATCCTAATTCAGAGGCGCATAATAAAGCGGGTCGATTATATATTGATATGATAGAAATTATCATTAGATCGTCTAATTTGTCTCAAGCCAAAAAATCTATCATTGAGCTGTTACAAAGTCAGATTGATCCTGCTAGCGCGCAGGTAGAAAGTCAACAGTTTGTCGATGACTTATCATCGATGCTAGGTCTAAAAGAAAAATCATTTGATGAGCTGATGACAACTTATACCAAATCATTTCATCGTATGCTATTAACTTTTTTCCATACCGATGGCATTGAGCGTTTTTTAGAGTCTGATAGCCATGATTTAACAGATAGCGAAAGCACACTTGCTATGATAATGATATCATCAAGTATAGGCTGGGCTAAGCTTCCAATAACTCTAAAAAACTACGCCAGTATGCATAAAGCTATCTCTTTATTATTAACTGATTTATGTTCCTCACAACGAAATACCAATCCATTAGCGCTGACACATTTTCCTATGCCAGTACGCTATTACCTAAAACAGTCTTGGAGTAAAAAACCAAAGCAAGCTGCTAAAATACTTATTGTAGATAAAAATTGGACCTGTTTGGACTATGAGGTAAGCCTACCTAATGGTCAATATGACATGAAGGCAACAGCCAATTTTTCAAAGTTTAAATCCAAACAGCCTATTAAAGTAGAAGAGGTGATCGATCAAAATGAGTTTTTAGCTTTGATGACTGGGCTGAACTATATCGATAGCAAGGTTGAGCAGCTTATGCGTCGTGCGCTTGGTATTTGATATGAAAATGGTACCGAACACAGCTTATCCCAGTACTAGCAAGGCTGAATTAAAAATATTTGAACGTTTATCTGAGGCATTTAAGTTATTAGGTGATGAGTCTTATTATGCGCTACATTCTTTAAACTTAACACATCATGAGTATAAGAGATTTGGTGAAATAGATTTTTTATTGGTATGTCCTTACGGTATTTATGTACTTGAAATAAAGGGCGGGCGAGTCTCTTGTAGTGATGGTAAGTGGCATTTTACGGATCGTCTGAATAATACAGATAGTCGGTTTGAGAGCCCATTTCGTCAGGCACAAACAGCACTACATGGTATTTATGACAAACTAAAAGATAACTTACCTGTAGCAGTGATAGAGCAGTTTGTCATAGGTTACGGTGTAGTATTACCAGAATGTCATTTGTCTAGTATCGGTGCTGAGTGGGATGTAGAAATATTATGTGAATCGCAATCTTGTCGTCATTTAGAGGCGTGGTTAAAAAAATTATTTACTTATTGGATGCAAAAAGATAGTAAGCCGCTTGCGGATAAGCAGGCAGTTGTACAAGTGGTTGACTATTTGCGACCTAGTTTTGATTCATTAATGGATACCGCGCAACGGCTCGATGACAGCACTCATAGTAGTGCTAGATTAGCAGATACACAAATGCAGCTGAGCGCTATCATGGTTGCTAATCCGAAGGTGATTTGCTCTGGTGGCGCTGGTACTGGTAAGACGTCTATGGCAATATATCTGGCAATGCATTGGGCGAGCTTAGGTTATAAAACCGCACTAGTTTGCTTTTCGCCTTGGTTGCAAGGCTATTTGCGTCGCCAGCATATGCACCCAAACTTAATAATTCAAACCGCGCGAAGTCTTGAGTCTATGATGAGTCGCAAGCCCCTTAGTATCAAAATATTAATCGTTGATGAAGCGCACGATTTAATGACGGATGAAGCCTTTAAATTCTTTGATAGGCTATTGGAGGGTGGATTGAAACAAGGTCGCTGGTATCTTTTTATGGACATCAACCATCAAAGTGGTCTTTGTGGACAAACGAATATAAGTGTATTAGAGAGTTTTCAATGTCATAACCCTGTACAAATTCCACTAACAACCAATTATCGTTATACGACGCAAATTTTGCAAACAATAAAAGAGCGATTAAATGCAGATATGGGAGTCACTGGTGCAGCGAATGGCCTGCCAGTTATTGAACAACAATTTAACGATATAGATGAGTTGATTGGACAGGTAGGTCGGGATATTGACAAGTTGGTTCACAGCCAAATGATCGATCCTTATCAAATTACTATTTTGTTATCATCAAACTGGCTATCGTCAAGCATGACTTACAGTGAAAGTCTTAATGACTGTAGTGATATATACAGTGGTATTGAACGACAGGTCTTATCTAAACTGTCAAAGATATGTCCTATTATTCGGGTTGATAGCTACTCTATTACTACCTTTCCTCCTAAAAGCATAAGCCTATTGAAAGTGTCAGAATTTAAAGGCCTGGAAAATGACGTTGTTTTTTTTCTAGGCCAATATAATGAATTCGAGAATAGACAAAATGAGGCTTATGTTGCTATGAGTCGAGCTAAGTCCTTATTATATGTGTATGAGATAATAAATAAGTGATGATGTATTAAAAAGTATGCTGAAGAAACTGTAAGATCAAACTTGGTAAACTAATGAACCGCCCCGGTATTGTCGGAGACTTAACATTCTGAGAGAATACGACAATGAAAACATGACACTACACTCCTGAGATCAAAGAACGCGCTGTTCGTATGCTGATTGAAGCGGCAGGTGACTATCCCTCTACATGGTTAGCTATCCAAGCCATTGCACCTAAGATTGGTTGCACGCCTGAAACCTTACGATCATGGCATAAAAAGCACATAGATCAAACTATTCCTGCCTCAGTGCAAGCCCAAAGCCAAGAGCAACGTATTAAAGAGCTCAAGCAAGCCAACCAGGTTATACGCAAGGCTGCTACTTTTTTCGACCAAGCGGAGCTCGACCGCTAACTAAAATCATGATTCAATTCATTGAAGATAATAAATACTTGGTAGTGTTCTAAAAAGTATGCTGGCGGGAAAATCTCATAAAAGATCCGTGCTTCTTTCTCTGGTTTTGCAAGGCTTTCAAAGCATTAAAAGTTGTTCAAATTTTAAGCAGCATACTTTTTGATACACCACCAAATACTTTTATGGGGTCGAGCTTATCTGTCGAGTACTACCTATTGCCTCATCAACTTATTATCGCGCTAAAGATTTAAGTAACAACCCATACAAGCGCTCACTGCGCAGTCAGTATGAGGACTTCTATATCAACGAGATCAGACGTATCTGGCAGGACAGTAAATGCCGTTATGGTGTGCGTAAGGTTTGGCAGCAGATGAAAGCGGATGGCAATAATATAGCTCGCTGTACTGTCGAGCGTTTAATGAGACAGCATGGCTTACAAGGGGTTTGGCGTGGCAAAGACAAGATTGCCACCAACAGCCGTGATGATCAAAAGCGTGCTGATGACCTAGTCAATCGCAACTTTAATGCCCATCGTCCTAATCAGCTTTGGGTTGCAGATTTTACTTATATCAAGACGACAAGCGGCTGGGTGTATACCGCTTTTATCATTGATGTGTTTGCTCGCGCTATTGTGGGCTGGAAAGTATCCAATCGCATGAACACCGATATGGTGATGGCCGCGCTCAATCAAGCGATAACAGATAGGAATAATCCTAAAGAAGCGATTCATCATAGCGATCGAGGGGTTCAGTACTTATCTATTCGCTATATCGATAAGATGACGGACTCTGGCGTGATTGCTTCTGTTGGTACAACAGGCGATTCATACGACAATGCATGGGCTGAAACGTTCAATGAGCTTTACAAGTCTGAGGTGATTCATTATTTAAAGCAGAACTGGACTGGCATTAACGATGTTGAACTGGCGACCCTTGAATGGGTGGATTGGTTTAATAAAACCCGTTTGCATAGCACGATTGGATATGTGTCACCCTTTGAGTTTGAAAAGCGGTACTATGATAATTTAATCCTGTCAGGCATTGCTGCCTGACTCAAGTAAATCAGCCTCCGATATAGTCGGGGCGGTTCATTAGGTTAGTAAAGATTGAACCTGATGAGTCTTTGATAGAGCAAGCAAGGAAGCGTGTGAAGATGTCTCGCAACTACTACAATGTATTATTTAAATACTTATCAGACTAAAAGAGAAATATTATGCGCGGAGTCAATAAAGTCATCATAATCGGAAACCTCGGTGCAGATCCAGAGGCACGTCAATTTAATAACGGCGGTAGTGTTACCAATATATCAGTAGCGACCTCTGAGCAATGGACTGATAAACAAAGTGGCGAAAAAAGAGAAGCGACCGAATGGCATCGTGTTTCACTATTCAATCGTTTAGGTGAAATCGCCGCTCAGTATTTGCGTAAAGGTAGCAAGGTCTATATTGAGGGTAGCTTACGCACTCGTAAGTACCAGGCGCCTGACGGTAGCGACCGTTATGCGACTGAAATTCGCGCTGACCAGATGCAGATGCTAGATAGTAATGACGATAACAATAAACAAATCAGTCATCCGGACCGTCAAAAACCTCAGAACGACCAACAAACACCCAACAATAAAATAAATAAAAACAATATTAATCAGGGACTTCCACCTGGGCCAGTAGACGACGATATTCCCTTCGCTCCTCACTTTGACGGTCAATTTTAAATTTTTGTAAACAACCATCAAAACGTTTGAAGGGCTTGTAGTTGTAATCGTCGGTGTACCCTAGATTCTTTCTAACTGCAATTTAGGAAATACATACACAAAATCAAACAGTGACTCAATAGCTGAAGCAATTAAATGAATAGCGCTTAGAAAATGAATGGTTAGCTTATCATGCCGTGTTGCAATAGCACGGTATTGCTTTATTTTTGCAAAGAATTTTTCTATAAGTATTATAGGTTCTAGTCGATTGTATTTATAGGAAGTAATATCGTTACCTTGTACCGCTTTGATGTGTTCAAGGAGTCGGGCATCAGCATTATCAGCTCTGTTGACCAGTAACTCCGCCAAGCATAAGATACTAATCAAATAGAATTAAGCTGTCTGACTCAAGTAAATCTGTTTCGGATACACTTGGGATGGTTACCGTTCAATTAATTTTTTAGAAAAAAACTTAACATTTAGAAAACCTAAATATTATAGATAAATAAAATGGGGTGGGGCTTACTTGTGATTAATTTTTACTTAGACAATGTCTTTTTGATTACTGTTACAATTATAAGTTTAGCTATATTCATACCACTTCTTGGTATATTTATACTTAAACAACAAGGCTCAACAAATCAAGGTAAGCTTCATACTAAAGATAGAGATTTTCTTGTACATTTCAGCACTGCTTTACTGATGGCTGGGCTTGTAATACCAGTAGTAATTGCGTTTATAGTTAAGATGATTCCTGATTTTATTGAAGATGCTGCTCCTAAAGCAGGCTATTTTATTATACCTCTTTCTATTTGGCTGATTTTTATTAACATTAAACGTTTTAAGTTTATTGAAAAGAGCAAGTTGATTGACTCAAAAAATGTAGAGGAGGCTAGATATTTAGAGAAAAGGATGAGTAAGTATAAGTTTGATATGATTTTAATAGTTATATTTATTATTTATATGATAATATTGTTTAATTTATAATGAGCGTACAATTGTCTATGAATAACTACATCGCTGTATTCTTCTTATTTCCTATGCTAATGATTCCTATTACAACACTATGGCTTTGCTTCAAACCTAAATGGTTGCAGTCTACCCATTGGCTGCCAAGCAATCGGATACTGTTAATTCTATATGCTGCCATAGCGTGGGTTATAAGTATTTTAATAATAATTATGCTATATGACTGGGATCATCAAACGACAATTTTTGAGCAACTAGTAGCAGGCTTAGGTGTCTTAGTATTTAGTTTTGGGTTTATATCAATGTTCAAAGACCAGTTGATTACGAAAAAGTGAATTATTAGAAAAATTATGAGGGCGTGTTGAATATTCAAAGTTTTAGCCAAATATAAGCGCAAGCAAGAGCCGTCATGTTTTTACAACTTCGCTTGAGCTCACTTCTTTTCAATGGGATTAAGATCGGGGCTGTAGGGCGGTAGCCAAAGGGTACGATGGCTATATCTGTTAATGAGTTTTTGGATACGCTTGTTCTTATGAAATCGAGCTACTCGAGTACAGCTCTCACCTTGCGCTCGGGTAAAGCAGTAATTTGCTTTATCCTCGCCCATAGCCATCACAATCACGCATTTCGTTCTAAGGCTTGGAGTAAGCGTTTTTTTGCGCTAGTGGTGAAATATGGTGCTATTGATATTGTGCTCAAAGTGATCAAGCGTAAATAACCCCAGTTCGGGATAAGCCACATTGTAACTCATTGATACTATTTACAATGTAGCTACCTGTCCCTGCTGAGGCATGTTTTTGATGGTGGGTTTATAGGGAAACCAGCAATAAGCAATCAACCCTGACAGCAAGTTTGTGATAAACCCCGTCACACTACGATGGCGTGAGCGGAGTTTTTCAAGGTAGTTGTCACCATCAAGCTAAATTAAGCGGCTTTTAATCTTTGCTGTTGTTGCTCTTTTACAGGATTTAGCGTTGTTGGCCCTACAGGCTCGCAGTTCCTCACCTCCTGAGTTCCCCAGCGTATCGGGTTTTCATCTTTAGCGCGCTGCATCGTGAGCAGACGCTTCGCCAGTACTTCCTTATCCTCACCCGTATGGCGCTGATTGGGCGTCACAAAGTTCAGCTGACTGTGCTTATGCTCATTGTTGTACCAGCGCGTGAAGCTCAGCATCCATCGTCTTGCCGCATCTAAGCTCTTAAAGCCATCGATAGGCCAATTAGGGCGATACTTGCAGGTTTTAAATAAAGACTCTGCAAACGGGTTGTCATTACTGACACGCGGTCTGCTGTAAGAGGTGAGTACCCCAAGCTCATACGCTTTCATGCGCATGGTTTGAGCTTTCATCGGTGCCCCATTGTCTGAGTGTAGCACCACCCCAGTGTGCAATGCATTCTCACTGATTAAAGTACGCTCAAGCAGCTGAGCTGCTAATGCGCCTGACTCGTGGTCATAGACCTCCCAGCCCACAATCTTACGGCTATAGACATCCTCAATCATGTACAAATAATAGAACTGCCCCCGTACCGGACTTGGCAAATAAGTGATATCCCAGCAGAATACTTGGCAAGGACCAGTGGCAGTAAAGGTCTTTGGGGCGCTTGAGGCTTTAGGGGCAAGTGCACGACCGCGGTGAGCCAATTGCTCATGCTGCCTCAGCACCAGATAAAAGGTAGACTCTGAGCCATGATATATCCCCTCATCAAGCAGGGTCGGTACAATTTGGGTGGGCGGCAGACTGGCAAAGCGGGGCTGATTGCACACGGCTAGGATGGCGGCTTGTTCAGAGGCGCTCAGTTTATTCTTAGGAGCTTGGCGCACGACGTCACACCGTTTATCACCATTCACGTGACCTGCGCGGTACCAGCGCCGATAGGTGCGGATGCTAATGCCAACTTCAATACAGGCAAGGTTAAGTCTGGCTCCTGAGTGATTGGCCTCTTGTATCCAGTCTATGTATTGCTTGCGCTTAGGGAGCAAGGTCAGTCGTCATCAAACCCCAATATTAACCACGCCACCTGAGTATTTATCAAAAATTAAAAATGCTGTCAAGTTACATCAGACGGCGCTTAACAGCAATTTTTCATGCTAGGTTGTGTTGAATACATGTTTCTTTGTTCTACTGAAATTGATAATATCACACCCCAAAAATCGCTGATATTGTCACCTAAGCAGTAGAGTTCGCTTAATCTATAATTATAGATAAAAGTAAATTATTTTGTCGTTTATTACATAATTGTACCTATAGTCCTCTTAAAATAACCCTTAATATTAAACGCCTCGCCTAAGTAAAGTATTGAGTAGGAAGATGCAGCGTTGAATGGTAGTTCTGACAGCCGAGGCACTCAAGAAATTGCAAAAAAATTACTATCACACTCTGAGCTTTTAAATCAATTTACTTGATTTTTTCTTAATAGTAAAATGAGGGCGTTAGCAATAGTGTCATAAAAAAAGAGATGTTGGTTATGCCAAATAAAAATATTAATTTACATGAGATTAAAGCTGAAGAGCAACGATATATTATCAGTATGCTACCGACTCAGATATCAATAAAAGGAATACCTGAAAGCAAGGGCTAGGTGAAGCAGATCATAAAAAGGTTCTCTAAGATACCTAAAAAAAAGCAAGCTCAAATTGCAGATATTTTTAATGGTTTAGCTACTACACAGGAAAAAGGTAGCATTACTAAAGAAGATATAAAACTTGTAGAGGATGAGTCGCTCAGTCACCCTTATGAGGCTTTATTGCGTTTTTTTGACGCTGAGACCGCTAACAATTTACTTGAACATATCAAAGTCATAGACTTATGTTTAAGCCAACCACTCAATGATCAGCTTAGGGCGTGTTGAACATTCATAATTTCAACCAGAGATAAGCACAAGCAAGCGCCACCGTCTTCTCATAACTTTGTTTGAGCTTATCAAATCTTGTGGCAACTGCTCTATAGTTTTTTAGTTTAGCGAAAGCTTTTTCTACTAAGTGGCGGACTTTGTACAAGTCCCAATCCATATGGTCGTTAGAGGACTTCGTATTTCGTTTTCGAGGGATATTATCGCGCGTCCCTGCTTGTTTAATATGCGCCCGCAGTGCCTCAGAATCATAACCCTTATCGGCGCATACGGTCACTGTTGCGCTCAAATCTATGTTATCAATTAAGTCTGGTGCTATCTTCACATCATCAGTGGTGCCATCTGATAAGATAAAAGCGATGGGGTTACCATGAGCATCAACTGCTAAGTGGAACTTAGAGGCACGTCCTGCCACACTTTTGCTAATAGCCTGCGCATTCTCATTGCCACCACTGCTATGCTGATGCGCTTTAATATGAGTACCATCGATAAATACCCATTCGAGGTCTGAATCTTTGATTAATAAAGCGAACAGTGCAATCAATTTATTACTGCGAAACCAGCGTTAGTAAGCTTTATAGATGGTATTAGGCTTACCAAAATACTCAGGTAAGTCACGCCAAGGGCAACCAACGCGCATTCGATAAAGGATACCTTCAACGGTTTGTCTTAGATTTCCTTTGTCATAAATATTCAGTTCTAGTAAGATAGGTATGAGGCAAGTCCAGTGTTCATCTTTGAGCATGGTGCGAGGCATAGCGAACGTGATCTTTTGGTGTGAGAACTTAAAGATTAGAAGTTCGCTATTTTTTTTGCCAACACTTTATCGCCAATGTTCAACACGCTCTAATGTCGTAAAATGCATATGCTTTCTTGCTACTCATACTTTGTTCTTTAACATTCTTAATTACTTAAGCTGGAAAGTCTACTGATTAAATCATCATATTTTTAATTTTCGCTTATTTTAAAACTACTTCACCACATTTATAAAGCTGTAATATACTTTTAAGGTATAGTTATATACTTATAATATGTTAGCAAAGCGCTACAATATGGTTTAAATTAGGTTTAAAGTATAGACCGATAGATTTGGCTTAAAGTTTAGTCAAGGTTTTGCTTGTAAAAAACTATTAATACTTGTTTTAAGTTTAATAGACTCTTTTTATAAAGTGTATATGACACTTTGACAAATATAGGGATATATTCATGGAAATCAAATCTGTAAAAATATTTGATAGCAAGGACGTACAAAATTTTTTGGTATTAGTGAGCGGACTTGAACAAGACGGCGGCAGCCCCCGTGTTAAGCAAATTTTACACCGCATTGTGTCTGATCTATTCAAAACCATTGATGATCTAGACATCACGTCGGATGAATACTGGCAAGCCATTGGGTATCTCAACACATTAGGCCAAAGCAATGAAGCAGGTCTTTTATCACCCGGTTTGGGCTTTGATCATTTCTTAGATATGCGTATGGACGCCCAAGATGCGGCATTGGGAATTGATAATCTAACGCCACGCACTATCGAAGGACCTTTATATGTGGCAGGCGCGCCAGAATCAGTTGGTTATGCCCGCATGGATGATGGTAGCGATACTAATGGTACACCGCTGATTCTACATGGCACCGTATATAGTGCAAAAAATAAGCCTGTTCCCAATGCTAAAGTCGAAATTTGGCATTCTAATACTAAAGGGTTCTATTCGCATTTTGACCCAACTGGTGAACAACAACCGTTTAATATGCGGCGTACCGTAATTACCGATGCTAACGGTCAGTATAAAGTCCGTACCATTATCCCTGCAGGTTATGGTTGTCCACCTGAGGGTCCAACACAGCAGCTTTTAAACCAACTCGGCCGTCATGGTAACCGTCCTGCTCATATTCACTATTTTGTCACGGCGCCTGATCACCGTAAACTAACCACTCAAATTAACGTCGCAGGCGACCCTTACACCTATGATGACTTTGCCTATGCCACCCGTGAAGGCTTGGTTGTCGAAGCCATTGAGTATACTAGTCCGGAAGATTTAAAAGCTTTTGATATGGAAAGTCCGTTTGCTGAAATGATATTTGATATTCATTTAAGCCCATTGGTTAATGGGGTAGATAATCAAGTGGTTGATAAAAGACCCCGTCTTCAGGGTTAAGCAGCCATCTATTATTGGAAGCTGGACTATTGTAATCAGACCATTTATCAATATTGGTCTGATTTCTCTAAATAAGTATCAAAAAATGTACTGAAAAAAGCTATAACGAGGACGTTGTCGCCATGACTTTGCAACCGTTTGACTTGCTTTGCCGCACAATTTTAACTATTACTCCCGAATATACTGAGCAACTAGCACGCTTTCGAGCAATTACGCTCGCGGGCGATATTCCGACGGTCACTGTCGTAGGTAAGTACAATCATGGAAAAAGCCGTCTATTAAATGAACTGATGGGCGAAGATAAATTTGTAGTGGCAGATAAGAGAGAAACTACGACTTTAAACAACTATATTCGGAATCAGGTACGGTGGCTTGATGCTCCTGGGCTGGATGCCGATGTCAATTACAACGATGATCAGTGTGCACAATTGGCGGTTTGGCAGCAATCAGACATTCGTTTATTTGTGCACTCATTAAGAGAAGGCGAACTTGACGCTCAAGAAGTTGTATTGTTAGCAGCGTTACAAGCTGATGAACATAAAACTCGCCGACAAACGATTGTTGTTTTTACTCAAATCGACCAACTGGGAAATGAAGAGATTTTGCATCAAATTACTGAGCGATTAGGGAAACAAGGCACACTTGATAATGCCTTATATGTATCTGCTCAGCGCTATCGACAAGGCATTGAAAAAAATAAAACTTTATTAGTTGAAAAAAGTGGTATTTCCCAGCTCAAGCAACGATTAACCGAAGCTTTGACAAAAGTCGCTGATGTGCGTGCTTTTGAAAAGACTTCTATTTGTCAGGAGCTTAAATCCCACTTAAAACTATTACAACATAATACCCAACAACAGATTAAAGAGTTAAGCCAATATATAACCGACCAACGCTATGATTTTGAGCAAGATTTATTCAAAGTCTTAAATAAAGTACAAGATGATTTACGTCCAATTATGCAGGTGGTCGGTAAAGATGCATCATTAGAAGTCGATTCCTTTGCGACCAAATATCAACTTACCGCCGGCAAGAAAGAGCGAAATCGCATTCAAGTTGCTTATTCAAGGGCATGTATTGACATTAACAGCCATCTGATTCGCTATGGTGTGGTCGGTTTGCCTGAAAGTCAAAAAACTAATGTACGCAGCATAGATACTGTGTTGGTAGCGGTGTTAGGTGTATCGGTGAAGCTGCGACGCGAGTTAAACCTGATTTTTTTTCAAGAGGCCGGACGACAACGGCTAAAACGGGAGTTTTGTAATTATTTTGAAGTATCACAAGAACGTATGGCGAATAAACAACAAATTGAAAAGCTTAACGCTAACCTAGCCCATATTAAGGCCGCATTGATAGCTGTCAGCGACTTGGAGAATATGTGATGTCGGACATACCAATCATACCATCCGCTCTTGACCAGTTTATTACCGCCTCAAAGCAGTTAAATGGCAGTTCAGTAAACAATTTAGACAACTTAACCAATCAATTAGCTGAATTGCAAACTTGGCAACAGCAACTACTAGCTGACCTTCGCCGCAATAGACTGGACGCTTCGCCATTTAGCCCGCAAGGCAATATTACCGAGAAAATTAATGAATTTAATCAATGGTTTGAAGATAGTACTTTAACCCGCCAAACATCTTATCAAGCCTTGATAACTGCCCAAGCCTTGGGTGAGCAGTTAGACAGTAAAGTGATTTTCTTAGTGTTTGGAAAGTTTAATGCAGGTAAAAGTTCACTATGTAATCTGTTGGCTGATTGTTTTGATCAGGCACAGCAAAGTGTGCAATATTTTTATATCCAAGACGGTGATATCATTTTGACTGACACTATCTTTCAAGAAGGGGCAACCGAGACCACGGCACGCTTACAAGGTGTGTACTTGGGCGAGCAATTAGTGTTACTAGACACGCCAGGGCTGCATTCACTCACTGCTATCAATGCCGCCTTAACCGAGCGATTTATGGAAAGTGCCGACGGGGTCTTGTGGCTGAGTAGTTCGTCATCACCTGGTCAGGTGCATGAGCTGGAAACATTATCCCAAGAGTTGCACCGCCAAAAGCCACTTTTACCAATTATTACTCGTAGCGATTATCTAGAAGAAGATGTAAAGGGTGGGAAAATTTGTCATGTACTTTGCAATAAATCCCCTTCACGACGTCAGTTACAAGAACAAGATGTCCAAACTCGTGCTATACGAAAACTTGAGATGATGGCAGTTGATACCACCCTGTTGAAACCAACCGTATCTATATCAGCACATATGGCAAAATACCAAAACTGCTCTGCTAAAGCCATGGAGGATGCAGGTGTTGATAGGCTATTATTAGCCTTGTTGGATTTGATTAAACCTGCTATTAATTATAAACAACGTAAACCTGCTGAGATTTTTTTACATTATTTACAAGAGCAAGTCTTTGACCCATTACAAGAGGGACTTGAAAATCGCGTATCGATACTTAATAAATCACTCACTAAAGAACTCGACAATTTAGAAAGCTATAAAGCGACTATGATTGAACAAGTATGGCGAACAATTTTGCCGAGAATACCTGATTTAATGGATAGTTATGATCCCTTATATAATGTCGATCACCTACTAAGCGATATAGCTTACCAAACCCAAAAACAACTACAAACTCAAATAAACGAGACTTTAACTAATTCACAGGTTTGCCTTGATAATTGGTATACCCTGCGACTAATTAATCCAGTCGTCTATCAAGTTGATGAAGCAAACTCTAATTTGCTCCTTGCGAACGAAGTACAATTGTATAAGAATATCTGCGATAGTTTGGTAGTGTCGTTACAGCAGACACTCGATAATGTTATTAAAGCATATCAAGCACAACTACAAAAATTACTAAGTAATATTAATAGCCTTCAAGCTATTGAAGCAGACTATCGAAATCGTTTAATATCGCTTTCTATTGACATTAGGAGGACGAACAATATTTGCAAGCAATAATAGGAATAACTGTCCCCTAAAATGACACACATCAGAAGCAAAATTTCTTATAAAATACCTATAGGAAGTTTTGATTTAAGCTGACAAAACCGGACATCGAAACTTATTAGACTAAACGGTAATCTAAGCTATGCTGAAAAAACTGTAGAACCAAACTTGGTAAACTAACGACTTAATGAGGAGTTTATCATGACTAAGAAAATCAGAACCTATACTATAGTGCAGCTTTCAAACCCCGATATTAACAATGTCACCCGAGAAAAATAAACTTTATACCTCAGTCTTCTACACTATATAAATAACAGCATATAGAGCTTTTTTGACTTGTTAAAGTAAGATTAATTCATGGTAAGTAGAGGTATTAATGATATTTTAAACACTATAATGTTGAAGAATACATTACCTAATAAGTTATAGGGTAGATTGTTGTAGGTTAACTGATCTTTAATATCGCTCTCAAATTCGAAACTGAATCTTTAACTTGATTCA
Source organism: Psychrobacter sp. UBA6291 (assembly GCF_002439405.1). Taxonomy (NCBI): domain Bacteria; kingdom Pseudomonadati; phylum Pseudomonadota; class Gammaproteobacteria; order Moraxellales; family Moraxellaceae; genus Psychrobacter; species Psychrobacter sp. UBA6291. The sequence continues at coordinate 25,110 of NZ_DJUD01000003.1, forward strand.
AGTCTAGTACTCATATAGCTACTCAGCAAACATATATACTCTTATACGCTGACCTATTTTATTATGCCACTACAATCTTTCTATTCACTATTTTTGATTTGATAGCGTACTGGGCGATTGAGCTTCTTCACAATTTCATCATCAACAGCGCGTTTAAGCCATTCAGTTAACTGAGACTTATGAAGTTTAGTACTTTCAATCAGCTCGTCGACAGTCAGTGGATTCTCAGCCAAGCGTTGAAGCTCAGAACTAAATAGGTGATAAAAATCGATAGTTTCCAATTGTGCAGTGTTACTTTCGGCAGCCTCTTCTGAACCAGATCCAATCTCTGTTTGTAACTCAGTAACTGTTCTATCAGATTCTACTTCGTTAACGTCTTTCTCCGGCTCTGATTTTAGCGCAGGTTTAAAGTCTGTTTCGGCAAATAACTCAGGCTGTGCATATGTGGAAAATAGATCACCTATAGGTTCGCTTACCTGATTCACAAGGTTTTCTTTACTGCTCACTAAATCTGTAATTGTGAAAGCTTGAATATCTGCTTTTAACCAACTGCCACCTTTGGCAACCAAATCGACATTAGCTGCATCCTTGTCTGTGGTTTGTTTAATCCATAATGGTACCCAAGCTTTTTTCAGGTTTTCTTGTGCGCCGCTGAGTGTGCCACCTTTTTTGCCAGAATGAATTACCAGAGAACTATCCGCTAGGCAGTAAATGTATTTGTTACGAGCCATGGCGTTACCGACATTGAACCCAGCTTCAGGGTAGAAAGGCGATATCAATACAACATGGCCATCCATCAGACCCTGTCGCCACTTACTACTGGTTGCAGCTCTTAACAGGCGATCAGCCATTACGCCTACGACCATACCCCCTTGTCGCATAGCCCCAATCATCACTGTCTCATCGACGCCACGTGCACCACCAGAGATAATAGCGATATTTTCTGATGCTGCTTTAGCACCTATCTGGTCTGTAAAGGCGAGGTCTGGATCACTAGCATTGCGCGAACCGATCACTGCTAAGCCCCCTGAATTTAATAAGTCTTTATTTCCGCAGCCAAACAATACAGGAGGGCAGTCTGTTTTCAATCGCTGTTTTAATCGCTTCGGATATTCCGCGTCAGAACGTGTTACTACCCAAAGACCTGCACGTTGCCATTTCTCCATAGCCAGTGCAAGGCTATGACCACGCTTCAACAATTCAATGATACGCTCCGCACTGATACGCGTATCATGCCAACCTTGCAGCAAGGCTTGAGGATCGCCAACCAATAGGTCAGCTGGTGTAATAGACTTTTCTTTTAACCACAAGGCAAAGCGACCCCATTCTGCATTACTTAGTGGCTTAGCACTTTCGTTACTGGATTTTGAAAAATAGCTCGTTAGTAGCAAGGTTGCTTGGGCTGTAGGAGATAATAAGTTAGATGCATTCATGAGTCTTTCACCGAAGATGAAGCAAGCGCAATAGGGTAGACCGAACCGCTACCTGCTTGCTGCAAAAGTGCCGCAATTACTGTGAGTGTCCAACCGGAGTCTACAATATCATCTACTAATAAAACCGGTTGTCCCTCATAAGGCTGAGTCACAGCAAATACACCATCCAGATTGCGACATTGGTGGAAGCGATTTTGCTGGCCTTTTTGTGGTTGATTATCTTTGATTTTACTCACGGCATCTACAAATGGTAAACCTAATCGATCAGCCAAACGTTGTGCAAAACCCGGTACCAACTCAGAATGATAGCGTGACGGCACACAACACACCCACTGAGGCGCTGGATTGGGCTGCCAACGTTGTTGAATCATTTCTGCTATAGCTTCAACTAATTCATCACTAAATCGACCTGCATGCTTATTGTCGGCAACCATCTTCCCCCAACCTGCATCACCCCAACGGGACAAAACACGGCCTTCTTGTGCGCGAAGTTTCTGGGGTAGATTGCCGCGAAAGCCATAATCCAGAAACGCATTGGCTGCAACTTGTGCTTTTGGGGTAATCACGATTTCTGCGTGCTTAAGGAAAGTACCTGCACGATGTGCCAAAGTAGGATCAACCGAAATATTGATAACAGGTTGACCTAAGCAAGACGAACATTTACCGCACGGTGTAGGATCTAGATCGTCTAGCGCACGGCGTAAAAATGTCATTTTACAATTAGTATTATCCAGATATTTCTGCACTTCTTGCCATTCCTGTACACGTTGTCCTGTTAAGTGAGTGATTCGGGCATGGTCCATTTTATAGGGCACTGGTGTCCTAACCCAACGGCTGCCATCTTTGATTACTGGCGCCGGACTTTCGACACTCAGCAGCTTCAGTACTTTTTCAATCTGGCCATGACGCAGATTAGTTTGCTCTTCCATACTGCGAATCGACAAGCCATCGCTGTTTTCCAATACCTGTAAAATATCATTCACTTGCACTTCTGAAGGAAAAGCCGATTCTCGGAAGAACTCATGAATATTATGATCTTCCATACCCGACATCAACATACCCACAGCATGATCAATACCGCGACCAGCACGACCCACCTGTTGGTAATAGGCAACGATAGAGCTTGGCGCCTGATAATGAATTACAAAGCTTAAATCAGGCTTGTCGTAACCCATACCTAGCGCCGTGGTGGCTACTAACACCTTTAACTGGTTATTGAGAAGCAGATTTTCTAGATGCTGACGATAGGTATTACTGTCTTCAAAGCTATCATGTGTAACACTGCCGTGGTATGCCTTGGCATCTATATCATTAGCGACCAGCCACTCGGCTACTTGCTCAGCATCCCTTACTGTTAAGGTATAAACGATACCTGTACCCGGTAACGTAGGTATCACCTGTGCTAACCAAGCTAATCGTGAAGCCTGATCAGGCAATATCATGGTTTGTAGAGCGAGACTTTCACGAGTTAGTGGACCACGATGAATATTGATATCACCCAGCTGGGTTTGTATGTCTTCGATTACACGGTTGTTAGCTGTCGCTGTAGTACCCAGTACTGGCGTGTTGGAGGGTAACTGGCGCAAGATATTTGTAATACGGCGATAATCTAGGCGAAAGTCATGACCCCAATCAGAAATGCAGTGCGCTTCATCAATCACCATCAGAGCAATGCGGTCAGCAATGGGCTGTAATACCGTTTCGATAAAGCTGTCGTTAGCTAAGCGCTCAGGAGAAATCAACAAACAGTCTATTTCATTATTAAGAATGCGCTGAGTCACCGAATGCCATTCATCGATATTCGTAGAATTCATGGTCTCCGCTACTATACCCAAACGCTGGGCTGATTCGATCTGGTTGCGCATCAGGGCGAGTAGGGGCGAGATAATAATCGTTGGCCCCATACCTCGGTCACGAAAGATTTTGGTACTGATAAAGTAAACCGAGCTTTTACCCCAACCGGTACGCTGCACCACTAGAAGTTTCTGTCGAAGATTGACCAAAGCATCAATGGCTTCCCACTGTCCATCACGGAACTCTGCTGTCGGGTTTGCCAATGCAGTTTGCAATAGTTGTTGGGCTTGGATCCGGTTCATTATCACTCCTTGATTTACACGTTTAGCTCGCGCCGCTCATAAGTTTGGGTAGTAGGAGGTCACGAGCTTGAGCGAGCTTCTTGTTCTATTCTTTTAACTCGTATGCCTGTTCGAATATGTTTTCTACCTGAGTCTTAGACCCTAATTTATTCTAAAATACCTGATAAAGAATAAGATTTAAGAAGTTAACTACAAACTTTGTATTTTGAAAACTTGGCTACATTTTTAGTAATACCAAACCCAAAATATATAGTATCATCCACTTATGACTATACCAATACATAACCTAGAAGACCATGACTTTGGCAAACACTCAAAGACTGAGAGTAACCCCAGAGCCCGCCTACGCCTGCTCATCTTACACCAATATAGTATAGGCAAAGCCACCAACGATATTGCTAAAGACCTCTGCATACATCCTGAAACTGCCA
>NZ_DJUD01000076.1:0-32579 GCF_002439405.1 Psychrobacter sp. UBA6291
TCCTCTTTCGCTTTTAGATAGCTCAATGAAAAAAAGTATCCAAGCGTAATTGATAATTTTAACTGCCTGATATAAAAGCTGTACCTATAAAAAATGTCATTAGAAAAGTCTGAATTCAAGCCAAAAAAAAGACCAATCCGAAGATCAGTCTTTTTTATAGTTACCAAGCTGTCGTACGATAATGCTTATTTATTATCGCTATAGTTTCTTGCTGCTTTAACAAAGCTGTTAAACAGTGGATGACCACCGCGTGGCGAGCTGGTAAATTCAGGATGGAACTGTACGGCGATAAACCAAGGATGGTTAGGAATCTCAACCGACTCAACCAAATGCTGCTTAGCAGAATAACCCGATATCGTCATACCTGCTTGCTCTAATGGTTCGATATAACGATTGTTCATCTCATAACGATGGCGATGACGCTCAGTGATATTGGTTGAACCGTAAATTTGCGCAAGCTTACTACCCGCCACCAGTTCCGCTTGCTGCGCGCCTAAACGCATGGTGCCACCAAGGTCTGAATCATCGCTACGAATCTGCAATTCGCCGCGCTCATCCAACCACTCGGTAATCAAACCGATGATAGGTTCAGCTGCGGTACGATGGAACTCAGAAGAATTGGCATCGATATGTAGCACATTACGTGCGTATTCAATCACCGCCAGCTGCATACCAAGGCAGATACCAAGATAAGGTACGTTATTTTCGCGCGCGTAAGTAATGGCTTTCATTTTACCATTGGTACCGCGCTCACCAAAACCGCCTGGTACTAAAATAGCATCGGCATCGTTAAGACGAGCAAATAAAGCATCATCGGTTTCTAACAGCTCAGCGTCGATATAGTCGATTTTGACGTCGGCTTTATGAGTGATACCAGCGTGTAGCAAAGCTTCGTTGATAGACTTATAAGCATCTGGCAATTCAACATATTTACCTACCATTGCGACCGTCACTGTCGCTTCAGGATTGAGCTGTGCTTCGACGACTTTATCCCAATCGCTTAAATCCGCTTCTGGTACATCAAGACCAAAACGCTCACAGATTAAATCATCAAGATCTTGCTCATGCAGGGTACGCGGGATTTGGTAAATACTTTGTGCATCTTCACACATGATAACCGCACGCTCTTCGACGTTGGTAAATAGTGCAATCTTGCGGCGATTGTCTTGTGAAATATGGTGGTCAGAGCGGCAGATCAAGATATCTGGCTGCAAACCGATAGAACGTAGCTCTTTAACTGAATGCTGAGTAGGCTTGGTTTTGGTTTCGCCCGCACTGGCAATATAAGGCACCAGCGTTAAATGCATCAGCATGGCACGATTGCGTCCTAGCTCTACTTGCATTTGGCGAACCGCTTCCATGAAGGGAAGTGACTCGATATCACCAACGGTACCGCCAATTTCGATAATGGCGATGTCGTAGCCTTGGCCACTGGCAAGAATTTTACTTTTGATTTCGTCAGTGATATGCGGAATCACCTGTACCGTACCGCCCAAATATTCACCGCGGCGCTCTTTATTCAACACGTTTTGATAGATACGGCCACTGGTAAAGTTGTTGCTCTTACTCATCTTTGAATGGCGTAAAAAACGCTCATAGTAGCCTAAATCCAAATCGGTCTCGGCGCCGTCTTCGGTGACGAACACTTCGCCATGCTGAAATGGGCTCATCGTACCTGGATCGACGTTGATATACGGATCCATTTTGGTCATCGTCACGCTCACGCCGCGTGCTTCAAGGACTGCTGCAAGAGAGGCTGCGGTAATACCTTTTCCTAGTGAGGACACTACCCCACCGGTCACAAATATAAACTTGGTCATAGTACTCTGTCGGTAATTGGTAAAGAAGGATTTTACTAAAAATACGCTACAAAATATAGGGCAAAAGCACAAACTCTTTAAAACACTCCGTTTTAGCGCTTCGCCCGCATCCGTGCATATTTATCATAAGCATGACTATTATACGCCACTGCCGCCTTAAAAAGGCCACAACAAAAAAACTCACCCCGAAGGATGAGTTTTTTAAAGTCAGATTCTAATGCTTAGATTAGAATTTGTATTCTAGACCAGTACCAATTACGAATAATTCTACATCGCCATCGATTTCTTTATATACATTTCTATCTAGGTTATCTACGCCAGTTTTGTATGCTGCTTTAACATTATCAGCGTTATTCACACCAGCATAAGCATGCATGATCATGTTGTCTTTAAAGAAGTATTTACCACCAACTACGATCTGGTCTGAATCAGCGTTATCCCAACCGTCTAGGTTGTCAGTTTTGTTGTACTGTGCATAGATAGAAGCTGGACGAGCAAAGTTAGTCAACGGCATTGACGCACTAATGATCAAACCTTTTTCTTTCTTCATATCATCAACACGATCAGGTTTGCTGTAATCATAATCAGCTACTTGGTATAGCGCACCTAAAGTAACAGGAGCAGCCATGAATTTACCTAGATCTACAGTTGCGGTACCGCGAATGATATCACCAACGATGTTATTGTCTTTATCATAAGCAAGACCAGCAGTAAAGCCTGTGCCTTGATCAAACATAGCTGCAACGCCAAAGCCAGAATTATCATTGCGATTCTGATCATCAGAGTTGTACATTGCAGAGATTTCTAATGGTAGACCATCGTATTTTGGTGCAGTCCAAATGATTGAGCTTTTGATACGGCTACTATCAGCCATATTCAACGCTTCAACAGCGCCCTTTTCTAATTTATTTCTACCTAGGTTATCCCAGTAACCACTGTCTGCAGTGATAACGTTGTTAATTCTGTCTAAAGTAGACTGGTTTTTACCGACGCGGAATTCACCGAACTGCTTGTTGATAACACCAAGATAAGTGTCACGGTTAGTGAAACCATCAATATCACCATCAACGCTTGTGCCGTATTCTAACTGATAGATAACATCAGTGTTAGCAGTCATGGCTTCAGAGCCTCTGATACCGATACGTGAAGCATGAGAGTTAATCTCTACTGTATCTTCATCATAATTGTAACCAGGACCATCAAGCTCAGCATTAACATAATCAGCAGCTAAAAAAGCTTTACCATATAGAGTTGGCGCGGCATTGGCTGCAGATACAGATAAGGCAGCGATTGCTGTAGCTAAAAGTAGTTTTTTCATGGGGTATCTCCACTTTACAATTTTAGTAATGAGCGAGCTATTATTAGCCGGTGCCCAATATGGTATCGTCACAAATCCTCAAAGATATAATGTGTAACTGGCTACCGAGATTAGTCAGAAACAAGTGTGGCGAAGTGCTATTACCGTAAGATGAAAAAAACCATGACTTACATAACTGGGATTAGAATCGTAACTGCCATGTAAATACTGGTCTTTATCGCTCTGTTGTGTAACATCCGTTACCAAACTCATACTTCGATTACAAGCATAACAACTTTGACATAATTTGCAACATATTTTTAAGTCTTTGATGACGAAAAATCCTTAAACCCATACTTAACCTAAGGTTTAACGATTATTTAGATAAAAACAAAAAAACACCCCTACTCGCCATTGGCAAATAGGGGTAACTTTTATAAATAAATAAAAGAAATACATTGCTTTAAATATGCTTGAGTAATACTAAGTATTGAAGGACTACTTAACCATGGATAAGTAGCCCTTTAATGGCTTTTATAAATAAGGAGCTAGCAATGCGTATTGGCTTTTAAGTCTAAACGCGCTTGATGCAATAATGGCTCAGTGTAACCACTTGGCTGCTCACGACCTTTAAAGACCAAATCGCAGGCAGCTTTAAAGGCGTAAGAATTATCGAAGTTATTGGCCATTGGCTGATAGCCATTATCGCCCGCATTTTGCTCATCGACGACTTTTGCCATGCGCTTCATGGTATCCATGACTTGCTCTTCGCTTACCACGCCGTGATGCAACCAGTTAGCGATATGCTGACTTGAGATACGTAAGGTTGCACGGTCTTCCATTAGACCTACATCATTGATATCTGGTACTTTAGAACAGCCAACGCCTTGGTTTACCCAGCGTACGACATAACCTAGGATACCTTGAGCGTTATTATCAAGCTCTTGCTGCTTTTCTTCTTCTGTCCAGTTGGTATCTTTGGCCAATGGAATGGTCAAGATATCATCTAAGCTGGCACGCTCACGGGATTTTAGGCTATCTTGTACATCGGCAACATTGACCTCATGGTAATGCATGCTGTGCAAAGTAGCGCCCGTTGGGGATGGAACCCAAGCTGTGCTAGCGCCCGCTTGTGGGTGCGCTATTTTGCTTTCCATCATCTCTTTCATCTCATCAGGCTTCGCCCACATGCCTTTACCAATTTGAGCGTGGCCTTGCAGGCCAGTTTCTAAACCAATATCAACGTTCCACTGCTCATAAGCGGGTTGCCATGCTTGCGATTTCATATCGCCTTTACGGACAAAGGGTCCGGCGTTCATACTGGTGTGCATCTCATCACCCGTACGGTCTAAAAAGCCCGTATTGATAAAGATAACGCGCTCTTTTGCTTGACGAATGGCTTCTTTGAGGTTAACCGTCATGCGGCGCTCTTCATCCATCACACCAATTTTTATGGTATTACGCTCTAAGCCTAATAAGTCTTCAGCAGCGTTAAACAAATCGTTCGCCATTTTGACTTCATCAGGGCTGTGCATTTTTGGCTTAACAATATACATCGAGCCCTTGCGCGAGTTTGATAGCTCGTTTTTGCCTTTTAAATCATTTAAAGACAATAGCGGAGTAATCAAACCATCCATTAAGCCTTCAAAAATCTCTTCTTGACCGTTACCCAAATCAACCAAGATAGCCGGGTTTTGCATTAAGTGACCAACGTTACGAATCAATAGTAGCGAGCGACCTGGTAAGATAAGTGCGCCACCATCTGGCGTGGTGTATTCGCGGTCTGGGTTTTGTTTACGCGTACGAGTTTTGCCGCCTTTTTCAAAGGTTTCTTGCAAGTCGCCATTCATCAAACCAAACCAGTTACGATACACTTCTACTTTTTCTTCGGCATCAACGGCAGCGATTGAGTCTTCGCAATCTTGAATGGCCGTGATAGCAGATTCAAGTAATACGTCTTTAATGTTAGCTGGGTCGTCTTTACCCACTGGATGGCTGCCATCGATTTGGATTTCAGCATGTAGGTTGTTGTTTTTTAACAAAATACCAGTTGGGCTTTCAGCCTCGCCGACAAAACCTGCAAACTGAGCGGCATCTTTTAATTCAGTACTGCTATCGCCTTGTACGACTTCAAGCTTGCCATCGACAACTTTAAAGCCAGTAGCATCAGTGTATGAGCCTGATGCTAATGCAAAGTTCTCATCTAAGAATTTTTTGGCATAGGCGACGACAGCGGCGCCGCGCGTTGGGTTATAGCCACCTTTGGCTTCTTGACCATTTTCATCGCTGATGACGTCTGTGCCGTACAAGGCGTCGTACAAGCTGCCCCAACGAGCGTTGGTTGCGTTCAATGCATAGCGCGCGTTACGGACTGGCACCACCAACTGCGGGCCTGCGATATGGGCAATCTCATCATCGACGTTTTGGGTGCTGACTTTGAAATCATCGCCTTCTGGTAGTAAGTAGCCGATTTCTTGTAAAAACGCTTTATAAGCTGGGTAATCAATATCGCCATTTTTGGCAGGATTGTCGAGATGCCACTGGTCAATTTGCTTCTGAATTTTGGTACGGGTCGCGAGTAGCGCTTTATTACGCGGCGTAAATTCTTTAATAACCTTTTCAAAACCTGACCAATAGCTGTCTGAATCAACACCGACTTTCGGCAGCACTTCGTTTTCAATAAAATCGAACATCTGCTTATCGATGGCAAGAATGCCCTTTTGAATACGATTGGCGTTAGAAGACTGGCTCATATTGTTATCCTTATCTGTTCGTGAAGTGTGTTAATCCCGGATTGCTATTATCTATAATGCTACTATTTAGTGCAGTGCAAAGCCAATGCTAGGGCGCTAAGCGTTACTTTTTGCGCTGGCATGGATAGTTGATATAATACCGATTGGCTAGCTATTAACTGATAATAATAGTAAGACAAGATATTCTAAAAGCAAAATCTCATCCTACTATCAAATAATGAAATAAACAAGGAAAGACCATTCATTAAGTAAATACTTAGGCTGTCTATAAATGATACCCTATAAGCCATATAGCTTTAGGTGTGGTAAATAGTCTGCTTAAGCGCTAGAATTGAAATGAGGTATAAACCGTAAGTAATCATTACTACATCAAATTATGCTTAATAGTTATCTGTTAAGCCAAAGCATTTGAAAGTACCAAGCTTACCTGATTATCTATCATGCCAGAAATGCCAAGCGCCATTAAAAATATTTGCCGTTATAGTCGTTATAATAGCTCTCACTCTTAAGCCTTTTTATTATTGTTTAATAAATACTGCCTTACATCTACTCTTTAAAAAGTCCGAAAAACTATGACTATTACTACCCAAAATCTTGCAACGCTAACTCAAAATAATGACGCTGACCAAGACAGCACTCAAGAAGACAGTGTCGATATCGCGCAATTAAGAACGCCACTAAAAGTAGACCTATCGCCTATTTATGAATTTTTAGGCGCACGTACCACGCAGGCTTGGGTCGATGCTGCCCTTGCGGATTTGCCGTTAATCATTCAAGACCATGCCAACTGCGAAAAAAAAGCGGCTGGTACGGCGATGAATTTAATCTTTCGTTATGAGTTTTCTTATGACTTACAGCGCAAATTGGCACAATTGATACGCGAGGAGATGCTGCATTATGAGCAAGTGCTCGGCATCATGAATGAGCGCGGGCAAGCATGGAAATATCTGAGCGCTGGACGTTATGCCAAAGGCATGCTCAAGCATAAACGTACCTACGAGCCAGCCGCGATGGTAGATGTCTTAATTATTGGGGCATTTATCGAGGCACGTTCTTGTGAGCGTTTTGCGGCGCTGGCGGAAGTCATTAATGATGAACGATTGGCGAAATACTATCGCTACTTACTTAAATCAGAAAGTCGCCACTTTGAGGATTATTTGGCATTAGCCCAGTCATTAGCTGAGGATAACATTGACGAGCGTGTCGCCTTTTTTAAAGAAGTTGAAGCAGAGCTGATATCAAGTCCAGATAGCGAGCTACGCTTTCATAGTGGTAACCCTGCTTAATTATCTAAGCATCTTATTAATTTTCACCTGAAATAAAAAAGGTTTAACCGTTAGCGTATAAATTCTTGCTAAGGGTTAAACATTTTTAAATCTTACTACTTAAAGCGACACTATAAATTTTACTTAAAGCGCCACTATAAATTATCCGTTTCTTATTTCATTCAATCTTTTATTGTTCTGAAAGCCATTATTTATCGCTTTCGGTTATCGAAGTATCATATTGTTTGTGATTTTTTACCACATGATGGGGATCGTGGTCATCCGTCAACCGTTCTGCTTCTGCCGGATTGACCTTTTGCAGGGCATCGTCAGGTACAATACCATTATTGTCATCGGCATCTTTTAGATTAGAGTTATTTTCTGGATGATTCAGCTTTTGCTGATGCACATCAACATCCTTATCATTAACGTCCGTAGCATTAACGTTCTTGTCGTTTTGTATAGTCATAGGCCTTCTCTTTATAATTATTAGTATATAAAAAATAGCTATCTATATTTGCTAGCACTCTTAGCCACGCTAAACACCTTTCATCTTAACTATTAGAAATCTTTTTCGTCAGGATTTAGTACGCGTGTTTGCGCATTATCGACATTGGCATAGCGATTTAAATCGTTTATATCGGTGCTTTTGGCCGCTTCAGGCATGGTGGTATGCTCATTTATCCCTTCGTCGAAAGCATTACCTTCTTGATCGCGGCGATCTGGCTGACGCGCAGGATTGTCATTTTTGTTTACATGCTCTGTTTCTATCACACCTTCTTTAAAGGTATCGGTTCCTTTATTGACTCTAGTATTGTCTTCGATTTCATCATGAGCAACAGATGAATGAACCTCATTCTCTGTAATAGCGGTTTCTCGAATATCAGTCTCCTGAATACGAGTTTTGGTTAATTCAGGATCTTTGGTTGGCATATCTTTGGTTGGCATATCTTTGGTTGGCATATCTTTGGCTTGCATCATAATGTCCTTATTGTTTTTTAAATTATTATTTTTATCGTTATGGTAAATTCGCTTATCGTTCTCACGTTTACTCATTATTCTTTTGAGACAAGTCATAAGCGTTTAAATCAGCAACGTTTTTACCACCAGGTGGCAAATCCTCTTCTTTACGTGGGTCTACATATACTTCATCGGTTTCCTGTGATGCTTGCTCAGGTCCATCAATATCCGGCTCGTACTTTCGACCTTTGTAACTGTCTTTAGGATTTTTTGGCTTTAATGCCGCTGGATCATCAATTGGTACCGGTTCTTCATCATTAGGTTGGGTAAAGTCTTTCATGGCGTGTGCCTCGCGTTTGGTGTAGAGCAGCAGATTAGTTTTATTATTTATCAGTCCGCAAATCATCTTCGATAAAAGGCGTTTTTTGCTCTTCGCTTAGATTTTCAGGTTTATCGACTTGCTTGTTATCGGTTAGGTTTTTTTCGATTTGTTGGCTATCTGCTTGTTCTGCCGCTTTTTTTACATCAGATGTGTCATTATTGGTATTACTCATGGTGCAATTCCTCTTATTTGTAATTTATTTATAATAAAATTGTACTAGCTATAATTAGCTTATCCTTGCTCGCTCTTTATAAATTATTGATATATAGACTGCTGTCTGTCAGCTATCAGAGACAAGGTATAACTTAATTATAAGAATAATTTTTGACTGCTCACCAGTGTACTGCCGTATCAATGTGTGAATAAATGTGAGGTTAGCCGACAGCTTGTAACTTGCTTTTCATCAGTGCGCTACTTTTTTGGTAATTTATTCCGCAACTTTATAAGTGCTGTTAAACAAAAAAACCAAGACCCGATAAATACGGATGCTTAGTTTTTATTTGGGCTTTTCAATGCTTATTGAATCTAAAAAGGTTGTTGAGAACTAGTCTAAGTTGTCTCGCCAACGCCGTTGATGACCTTTAATAAATGCTCTTGTGCGATATGCGGTGTTTCATCTGCCGCTGGTTGTAATTGCTGCCAAACGCCATTACCATCAAGCGTCCAAGCCTGAGTATTGTCGTGTAGATAGTTGATTAAACCATCTTGATAAATTTGTTTGAATAGCTTTTTGTCTTCGATTGGGAACGCCACCTCAACGCGGTGGAATAAGTTGCGGTCCATCCAGTCGGCGCTGCCGCAATACAAGCGCTCATAGCCAGCATTATAAAAGTAATAAATGCGCGTATGCTCCAAAAAGCGCCCAATCACAGAACGGACGGTGATATTTTCGGACAAATCCTTTACTTGCGGGCGCAGGCAGCACATGGAGCGCAAAATCAGCTCAATCTTAACGCCTGCCTGCGACGCATCATACAATTTATCAATCAGTCGGCGCTCGGTCAGCGCATTGACCTTGATGATAATATGAGCGCGTTTGCCTGCTTTGGCTTGAGCAATTTCATCATCGATAAAGCTCATGAGCTTTTCATGCAAGGTAAACGGCGCATGTAGGAGTTTTTTTAGATTGGCCGGTTTACCCATGCCTGTTAGCTCTTGGAAGATTTTGTGCACGTCTTCTGAGATATCAGGATCGGCACTAAATAAACCATAATCGGTATAGACCTTGGCGTTGGCCGCGTGATAGTTACCAGTGCCTAGATGCACATAACGACGAATTTTATCGTTTTCACGGCGAATGATAAGCATCAATTTGGCGTGAGTCTTGTAACCGACGATACCGTAAACCACCACCGCGCCTGCTTCTTGCAGATAATTAGCCACCGCGATATTTGAGGCTTCATCAAAACGGGCGCGTAACTCGATAACCGCCGTGACTTCTTTACCATTGCGCGCCGCCGCCGCTAAGGCTTTAACGATTTCTGAATTGGTACCTGAACGATATAGCGTTTGCTTAATGGCGAGCACTTTTGGATCACTTGCTGCTTGCCACAATAGATTGATAATCGGCGAGAACGCATGAAACGGATGATGAACCAAGACATCGCTCTTACGCATCGCGGCAAACATACTGGTCGCTTTATCGAGCTTATCAACTTCACGGCGGAACGGTTTGGGGACGACATGGGTAAAAGGCTGATAACGCAGCGCTGGGATATTAAAATCAAACAGCAAGCGCGTTAAGTTCACCGGCCCATTGACGCGGTAAAGTTGATTATCATGTAGCTCAAACTCATTGAGCAAATAATCACTAATCGGCGCTGGGCAATCGGTAGTGACCTCTAAACGCACCTTGTCGCCAAAGCGGCGGTTTTCAAGCTCGCCCTCTAGTGCCTTGGCAATATCATCGACATCCTCTGCCAAATCCAAATCGGCATTGCGCGTTAGTCTAAACTGATGGCAACCCGTGACATTCATCCCCGGGAATAGCTCACCGATATGCTCATGAATCACCGCCGATAGCATCACATGATGCTCTTTACCACCCGTTAGCTCATCAGGCAAACGAATGACACGCGGCAAGCTGCGCGGCGCTGGTACAATGGCGAGATTGATATCACGACCAAAGGCATCTTTGCCCTCTAACGTGGCGATAAAGTTTAAGCTTTTATTCACCAATCTCGGAAATGGATGCGCCGGATCAATGCTAATCGGGGTCAAGACTGGTGAAACTTGCTCGGTAAAATACTGCTTCATCCACGCCGATTGCTCAGGAGTTAGCTCGTCACGTTTTAAGTAGCGAATATCTTCTTGGGCAAGGGCTGGCAGGATATCTTCATTTAAAATGCGGTATTGCTCGCTGATGGCTTTATGAGTGACAGCAGATATTTCTCTGAGCACCTCGCTTGGGCGCATACCATGAGCGCTGGTTGAGACATCACCCATATTGAGTTTTTGCATGATACCGGCGACGCGAATCTCAAAAAACTCATCCATGTTGGAAGAAAAGATAATGAGGAAAAACAAGCGCTCTAACAAAGGATGGCGCGGACTGGCCGCCTGCGCCAACACCCGCAGATGAAACTGCAACAAAGACAAGTCGCGATTGATATAGCTGCTCGGCGAATAGCTGCCATCGTCGAAACGCTGCCAGTCTATTTCACTCAATCCTTTGCTCGAGCTTGCTGTTAGCTCTTCTTCTGTTTTGACCAGATTCGTGCTGAGTTCACTATCCGTTTTTGTACTAACATCAATACTATCGTTAATTTCATGATCGTTATTTTGCTTATTAACCATCTCTGCCACCTTTTTAATCCTTTACGTGATCGATATGCCGTCATCTTTTATTTTTTATGAACGCTATTTAATGCTAACCGACAATCTAAGCTGATTGTATTGTAAGCCAATCGTTTTCTAAGCGGATTGCGGTAAGACGGCATTTTTCATGCGTTTTTTAATGATACGTTGTTTGTTGCGCAAGCGTTTGTCACTTTGATGACCTTCGTAGTATTTTGGATTGGTCAACATGGCGATGAGTAAAGCCGATTCGTCACGGTTTAGATTGGCCGCTGATTTATCAAAATAATGCTGGGCGGCGGCTTCGATACCGTAAATGCCATTGCCAAACTCAGCGACATTGAGATAAGCGGTCAAAATGCGCTGTTTATCCCAAAAGGTTTCTATCATCACCGTGATAATCGCTTCTTCAGCTTTACGGGTATAAGAGCGATGCGAGGTAAGAAATAAGTTTTTGGCCAATTGCTGAGTAATGGTTGAGCCGCCCGCTGACATTTTGCCCGTTTCTTCGTTCTTTTTCTGTGCCGCCTTAATGCCTTTCATATCAAAGCCATTATGCTGGCTAAAGGTCGAATCTTCACTGACAATCGCTGCTTGTTTGGCAGATTTGGCAATGGCGTCATACTCAGCCCACGTTTGCGTGACCGTGCCACCCGTTAAACGATGGGTCAGCATAAACATGCTATTATTAATCGGCTGGGTCTTCCAAATCAGTAGCAGACCTGCGACCAATATGTGAAAAGCCACCACCAACAACATGAATGCCAGTAATAAGCGTTTGAGAAATGTGCCAAAACTTGCCATGCGAGCGATATCCAAGTAGTTAAAAAATAGTCAACATAATAAACTGTTAACCCTAACGCGTTAATCATAAATAGCAGATCATCTTACCTAATCTCACAATCGCTGTCATTATTTACCCTATTTCTTTATTATGTAAATACTGCCAAATGCTATGAATATTTTTCTTTAAAAATTTAAAACTAACGCTTGGCGATAAATAGATATAAGAATAAGAGTGTAAATATGGCTAATGGTAATACGGTAGCAATGTTACGGGCACACATGATTGCCACCAATCCCAATCTTGGTACGGCTGAAAATCAAGATAAATGGTGGCTACTCGGGACGACTGGCTGTCATCTTTGTGACATCGCTGAGCAGCTGCTTAGCCAATTTCAAGCGGTGCAGCCGATACGCTATCAGTATGTTGATATTGCTGATTTTGATGAGGTGCTGATGATGGAGTTTGCTACTACGATTCCTGCGATATTGACGCCATCAAAACGCTTGAACTATCCTTTTTCAGTGTTGGATTTGCAGCAATTATTAGCAGCGTAATAAAACAGACAACGTAAAAAATGATAATAATGAGAAACTTATGAAAGATTTAAAAAAAATAACGGAAATTGAGGATTTGCGCCGTGTTGCCGAGCGTAAAGTACCACGGATGTTTTATGATTATGTCGATTCAGGCTCATGGACTGAGACTACTTATCGCAACAATGAAACCGACTTTGACCGTATTAAATTGCGCCAAAGGGTTCTGGTCAATATGGAAGGGCGCTCGCTTGCCACTGATATGTTGGGCTCAAAAGTCAAAATGCCCGTTGCTATCGCCCCAACTGGCTTTACCGGCATGATGTGGGCCGATGGCGAGATTCACGCCGCACGGGCAGCGGAGAAATTTGGCGTGCCCTTCTCGCTTTCGACCATGAGTATCTGCTCTATCGAAGATGTCGCAGAAAATACCAGTGCGCCGTTTTGGTTTCAGCTGTATGTGATGCGCGACCAAGAATTTATGGCAAACCTGATTCGCCGCGCTAAGGCGGCCAATTGTTCCGCGCTTATCTTAACCGCAGATTTACAAGTCCTCGGACAACGCCATAAAGATATCAAAAACGGTCTATCAGCGCCGCCAAAGCCTACCCTTGGTAATATATTAAATCTCATGACCAAGCCGCAATGGTGCATGAATATGCTCGGCACCAAACGGCATAGCTTTGGTAATATCGTCGGTCATGCCAAAAACGTCGAGGATATCTCATCGCTCTCAGCATGGACGGCTGAACAGTTTGACCCGGCGCTAAGCTGGGACGATGTCGCGCGCATTAAAGATATGTGGGGCGGCAAGCTCATTATCAAAGGCATCATGGAACCTGAAGACGCCATCATGGCTGCCCGTAGCGGTGCCGATGCGTTGGTGGTTTCAAACCATGGCGGCCGTCAGCTTGATGGGGCGTTGTCTTCCATTGCCGCGCTCGCTGATATCGTGCAAGCGGTACGAGCCGAAAATAGCGATATTGAGGTTTGGCTCGATAGTGGTATTCGCTCCGGTCAAGACGTACTAAAAGCGATGGCTATAGGCGCTACTGGTACGATGATTGGTCGCGCGTTTTTGTATGGACTTGGCGCTTATGGTGAAGATGGTGTGCGCCGTGCGCTAGAGCTTATTTATAACGAGTGTGATATCAGCATGGCGTTTTGTGGTCATACCGATATCAATCAAGTGACGGATGACATTTTGGTTAAAGGCACTTATGAGAATCTTAAAACTCATGCTTATTAAAAAGCCAGTCCTTATCAAAAAACCCAGCTTTATTAAATATTGATATATTCAGTTCGGTGTGAAAAGGATATGTCCAAAATAGCTTGCTGCTTGAATAAATTTTTCTTGCTTGCTGTGTGCTTCGCACTCCAGAGGCTGCGAAAAATTTATTCTAGCAACCCTATATCGTTTTGCAGTTGAATCGACTATAACCCACTTATGGGTGACACGCCTTAACCCTAGCCTTTATACTCTACTCATCACTTTTTATTGATAGTTTGCGTTTATGACCATTCAACAATTATTAAAAACCGCGCCCGTCACCACTTTGCTATTAGTCAGCTTTATCGGCTTATTTATCATGCAGGTGCTGAGCGGCGTCGATGCCAACAATCCATCGACCGAAGCATTGCTAAAATGGGGCGCCAATGCTTTGCCTTATACCATGGACAGTGAACCATGGCGCTTGGCAAGCAGCGCCTTTTTGCATATCGGTCTGATGCATTTATTGTTTAATAGTTTTGCCATGTATTTTTTTGGCCAGATTGCTGAGCCGATGTTTGGCTCAGCAAAGTTTTTGGCGTTATTTTTACTTGCCGCAATCGGTGGCAACCTATTGAACAACCATATTACGTGGCAAGGCATCTTAGATGGCACTGGACAACCCGGACTATCGGCGGGCGCGTCTGGCGGTATCATGGGTATAGGGGCCGCGCTATTGATAGCTGCGCTATTTAAAATATCAGTCAATGGCATGGTGCTCAATCTTAAGAGCCTAATCATTATTATGGGCATCAATTTGGTATATGGCTTTGCCGTACCGGGTATTGATAATGCTGGTCATATTGGCGGCGCGGTCACAGGATTGGTGATTGCATTGGCGTTTGCCATTGCCTACCGTCAGCGCTTGGCTGCGACGCTACAGAATATGCCTAGCCGAGCGCAAGACATTTATCAGGCTACTTATATCAATTCTCCAACAAGTAGTGATACTGACTTTTCTATCCCTACTTCTAACCACGCTCCTCGCTTTGATAATGAGGGTAATTTTGATAATAACAACAGTTTTAATCACGACTCTGCTGTAAACTTACCCTTAGATAACTATGCCAATCAAGCAGCCCTTAATCACGGCAAAATTAACGAACAACAAACAGCGACCAAATCGACGCTTATTTGGCAATTGCTACCGTGGCTGGTCATGCTGCTGATCAGTATTGGTTTTGTCTGGTGGTGGCAAGATATCCATCAGCAAATACTACAAGTGCTCGCCGCCATTGAGTAAAATGCCAGACTTATTTATTATTCTATTTATCAATGCTTTTTAATGCTTTTTTTACCGTTTATCCCACCCACTTATGAGAGCAAACCATGTTTAAATCATCAGCGCTATCGAAACCGTTGACGCGCACTGTCCTCAGCGCATTGACCGCCACTGCCCTATTTAGTGTCGCCAGCATCTCTAATGCCGCACTGTTTAAAAACAACTTACCGACTGATAAAGATGCCATTTTAAGCGTTGGCGTCAACGTCATGGCGGTCAAGTCGGCTTATGATTTGGAAGACAGCACCGACATAAAAGTATTGCCGGGTGTGTTTTATGATAACAACATAATCTATGCACGCGGTGCGCAAGCGGGCGCTTATATCATCAATGATGGCACCAATCAGCTAGCTGCTTATGCGCAGCTCGATGGCAGTGAGTTCGACCCTGACGATGCAACTGGCGCGCTGCAAGGTCTTGATGAGCGTAAAGCCTCAGCCGCTGCCGGTCTATCCTATCTGCGCCGTACGCCTGTTGGTGGTTTCCGCCTGCAAGTCGCGACTGATGTTTTAGATAAAAGTGGTGGTAATACAGCGCGCTTGACCTATCTTGCCAAAATCACTAAAGATAAGCTGACCGTCTATCCAAGCATTGGCTTTGAGTACCATGATGCCGACTACAATAACTATTATTATGGCGTTAGTGCGCAAGAGGCAGCGAAGACAGGCGTCGCTGCTTATGAGTCAAATAATAGCTTAAACCCTTATATCAATATCAGTGCCAACTATGATTTTAATGAGCGCTGGGCAGGATTTGCCAATCAAAGCTTAAGCTATCTGCCAAATGAACAATACGACAGCCCAATGGTTGACTCGCGTACGGATGCAACAACGACGTTAGGGTTGCTTTATAAGTTTTAGAGCTTTTGATAGATTTAATATAAAAAAGCCGAGCATTTTGCTTGGCTTTTTTGCAGGTAGTTTAAATAAAAACATATTTTGAGTTTTAAGAAATCAGAGAAATTTAGTTTAGTTGTTTGAATAAAATTACTTTTACTGACTCTAGCTAGCCTTTGCGGATCGACATTTTATAAAAATCACTTCGCCCTGTTTTTTTTACTACTGCTTGACGAACAAAATCATCATACGTGTCATTTGTCATTATAAACCCATTTGGCTTCCAATTTATTACTCTAGGCCATATTGGTGGTGCAGCGTAAACAGTTTGAGAGACTTTGAAGAATTTTTGGTTCACTTTAATTTCAGAAACGTCAATTCGATTTTCATCTTTTATCTTGCCGTCAGAATTATCTGAAATGTAAAATTCTGTTTTATGACCTTGCAAAGATTTTGAATACTCTACTTCGTTATGAAGACTCTCTATATATAGGGCACTATCTGGATTTGCTGTGTATATATTAGCTCGACAATTCAGTAACTGAAGATAGTTAAAAGCATCTATATCATACCTATTTTTAAGCTGAACCCACCCTTTTATATTAGCAATACTATAAACATCTTTATCATAGGCCAACATAATAATTCTAGGAGTAAGAGGTAAAATAAATAGTGCTCCTGATGACTGTAATCCAAAAGATCTAAATTGCACTTTTTTATTGAGAAAATACCATCGATTTGTGAGTACTGCTGGATGGTCTGAGGTTATGAAATCAGTTTTAGTATTGTTCTTTAAAATGCAAACCTTTAAGTCATGAATTAAATGCCTATTTTTTAAGATCGACTGTATTACTTTGTGAACAACTTCTTTAACTTCCATTTTAATGTCAATAGAAAGCAAGGTTTTTATATCTTGTTCAGTTGATTCAGCAGTAGACTTAGCGAACTCCTCAGTTCTTGCACGTTGAAGTAGCCAAAATTCTATGAGAAATAGCTTGTCATTGTCTGTCAGAACGTGATTTATGTTTTCAAGATTGCGAACTATTTCAGAGAACTGACCTTCAATCGGCTGTAACGCTTTTTCCAATGCAAGATCTTCACCATAGAAATAGTTTTTTGAGCACTGGTTCTTTATAGGTGCATTTTTAATTAGCTTTTTTCTGTCCAAGTTATAAACACAGATGGCCGCTTTTGATTCATCTATGGAGAAATTTTTTAGATAACACTGAGGTACATAATGTTGGTTCTTATTGGAAGCCATTTTTTGCCTCATTGAATGTAATTTTGTTATTGAGAGTAAACTTAATACGATAATAAGTAAATGGTATTATCTCTATAGCAAATGAAACAATTAATAGCTAAAAGTAGTATCAGATCCAAAATCGAAAACAAAAAAAGACCTCACCACTTGGCAAGGTCTTTTTCTATTCTAAGAAGCCTTAAATAACTTACTTAGGATGCACCATATCAGCAGGAGTGACCCACTCATCGAACTGCGCTTCAGTTAATAGTTCTAGCTCAACGGCAACTTGCTTCAAAGTTTTGTTTTCTTTATAAGCAGTCTTAGCGATTTTTGCTGCGTTTTCATAACCAACATGACGGTTCAAAGCAGTCACTAGCATTAATGAATTATGCAAGAAGTCATCGATTTTGTCTTTGACTGGCTCGATACCAACCGCACAATTTTCGTTAAAGCTGTTGCAAGCGTCACCCAATAGCTTGATAGATTGCAATAAGTTAAAGGCAATCACTGGCTTATAAACGTTAAGCTCAAAGTTACCTGACGCGCCAGCCATGCTGATAGTGACATCGTTACCCATGACTTGAGCGACGACCATGGTCATTGCTTCTGACTGCGTTGGGTTTACTTTACCCGGCATGATAGATGAGCCTGGCTCATTTTCTGGAATCGTCAATTCGCCCAAACCACAGCGAGGACCTGATGCCAACCAACGGACATCGTTAGCGATTTTATTTAAGCTACCTGCTAGCGTTTTGAGTGCGCCAGAAGCAAATACTTCAGCATCACGAGCGGCTAGTGCTTCAAATTTATTTGGTGAGGTGACAAACGGTAAGCCTGTTAATTCAGCCAATTGCTCAGCCGCTTTTACCGCATAATCAGGGTGAGCGTTTAGACCTGTACCAACCGCTGTGCCGCCTAGTGGCAATTCATATAGACCTTGTAGCGCGTTATCGATACGAGTTAATGAATGGTCAAGTTGGCTGACATAACCGCTGAATTCTTGACCTAGGGTCAAAGGCGTCGCGTCTTGCAAATGCGTACGACCGATTTTAACGATACTATCGAATTCTTTGGCTTTGGCATCTAGCGTATCGCGTAGTGCTTTTACCGCTGGGATAAGCAGGCTGTTAATCTGACGGGCAGCCGCCACACGAATCGCGGTTGGGAAGCTGTCGTTGGTAGACTGTGCATGGTTAACATGGTCATTCGGGTGAATCGGCGTGTAGCTGCCGCGCGCGTTCCCT
This sequence comes from Psychrobacter sp. UBA6291, assembly GCF_002439405.1. Lineage (NCBI taxonomy): Bacteria > Pseudomonadati > Pseudomonadota > Gammaproteobacteria > Moraxellales > Moraxellaceae > Psychrobacter > Psychrobacter sp. UBA6291. The sequence goes on from NZ_DJUD01000076.1 coordinate 18,469, forward strand.
GCGATTTCGTTGGCACGATTTGCCAACACTTCGTTCATGTTCATGTTTGACTGGGTACCAGAACCTGTCTGCCATACTACGAGTGGGAACTGATCCGTTAAACCACCGTTGATAACTTCATCAGCAGCTTGCACGATTAAATCGCGCTTATCGCCTTCGATACGCTCAAGGCTAGCATTGGTAATGGCAGCGGCTTTTTTCACTAGCGCCATTGCTTCAATCATCGGACGTGGCAATGTCTCGCCACCAATTTTAAAGTTCTCGCGGCTACGCTGAGTTTGCGCACCCCAATAAGCGTCAGCTGGGACTTCCACGTTACCCATAGTATCTTTTTCGGTACGAGTTGCCTGATTCTGTGTCGACATAACTACCCTCTTTGATGGTTTGTTGTATAGCTGCTTTGAAAAAAGTGCAACACACGCTGCACATAAAGGAAAATACGCTGTAAAGTGGCGTTATGATAGCATGACTTTTGACAAATTTCTCCAAGTCCGTGAGGCTAACTGATGTCTAAAAACACCAGCCAACAACAATCTGCTACTGCATTATCTGATTCGATATCTGAGTTATCGGCTGATGACGCTCGCTCTAAAAAGGAGGTTAAAGTCGCTGATAGCTTGGCTAATCCACCCAGACGACAATTTACCCGCCAGCGTCGGCAATTAACGGCTGGCGAACGTAGACATTACGCGCGCATGGCAAGCTTGCATTTAATCAAGTTGCAACAGCGCTTACCTCCGCGTGCGCGTATTGGCTTATATTATGATGGCTTTGGTGAGCTACCCACTCAGCCACTGTTGGACTGGTGTCAACGCTTAGGCTATTTACCTTATCTGCCTGTGGTTGGTTCGCTCGGTCGTACTAGAAATGGTAATGATGATAAACGTCTGCGCTTTGTACCTATTTATCAGTCGAAACTGCTGAATATACCGACGCGCATTCATAGCTTAGGGATGAAACAAAATCACCATCGCCGATTGCTTTGGGCACACGAATTAGATGTGATTATCTGTCCGCTCGTGGCGGTTGATAAAGATGGTAATCGTATGGGCATGGGTGGTGGCTTTTATGACACGACACTTGGTAAAAGCCATCGAACAGGGTTAAAAAAGCCGTTAAAAATCGGTTGGTGTTACGACTTTCAAGTCGTTGAGCAATTAGAACGTCAACCATGGGATGTACCATTAGATGGCATAATTACGCCAAGTGGCTTGAGGTGGTTTTGATGACTGATAATAGTGAAAAGAACGATAAGTCTAGCGCAGAACATGTCAGTCAGTATTTGCAAACATTGGATAATAACGATGGAGAGCGTGAGCAGCTTTATTATAGTCAGGAGCAGGACTTTAGTGCTGAGGAGCTAGCGACTATTATTAACGAGGCGCGCTTGAATGAATTATTGGCTCAGAGTGATAAGTTTTTACGTGGTTTGAATGGTGAGATTAAAGGTTTTGATGAGGGTGATGAATTAAAGTAAGTCTTTTTCGGTGCGCGGGGCGCACCCTACTCAGCTAGTAGCAAAATACTTGACGTTTTAAATCTGGGTTTGAAATCTAGTCTTTAATAAATGAGTTAGCCTGTTTCTAACTTACGAATTAGATCTATTATATAATTACGTTCTTCTTCGTATTTAGCTTTATCAATAGCAAATACTTCCATATAAGGATCACTTCTCACATACGACCATTGTATCAATTCAGGATCGCTCTTTGATTTTTCAGACAATAAAACTCTAAGCCCTTGTAACAATAACTCTACTTCATTCTGACTAAAATCTTGAATATTCATAATAGCTATCCTGCATTTAATAGATTGTATTTTCTAAAGGTTAGCGTTGATTAAAAATTAATAAAAGCTGTAAGGTGCATATGGCACACCCTACAAAACTACTGAGAATTTTACAAATATTAAAACCTACAATACCATCGCCGCAATCCAACCAAATACCAATAACGGAATATTATAATGGAGAAAGGTTGGTACCACGCTGTCTTTGATATGGTCGTGCTGACCATCAACGTTTAGACCAGAGGTTGGTCCAAGCGTCGAGTCTGACGCAGGCGAACCGGCATCGCCAAGCGCGCCAGCTGTACCGATAATCGCCACGGTTGCTAAAGGTGAGAACCCTAAAGAGATACATAGTGGTACATAAATCGCCGCCAAAATAGGAATAGTTGAAAAAGACGAACCAATACCCATGGTCACAATCAAGCCAATGAGTAGCATAATAAACGCAGCCATCGCTTTATTACCCGCAAACAATGACGCCGCGCCATCAACCAACGGCTGTATTTGCTCGGTCGCTTTCATGACTTCGGCAAAGCCTTGGGCAGTAATCATAATAAAGCCAATCATCGCCATCAGCTTGATACCATCATTAAACACCGTATCGGCGTCACGCCATTTGACCACGCCGGTTGCCATAAAGACGCCAAAGCCAAACATCGAACCAAGCAAGAGCGAATCAGTATAAAGCTGAACCACAAAGGCAGTGACAATTGCAGCTATTGCCACAAGCGTTTTCATTTTGCTTTGTGTTTGTGCCTCAGCGGCTGTTTTGCTTAACGCATCGCCTTCTACCGCCCCATCATGCGCTTGTTTATCGATGGCCAACTGCTGATACTGGCGCGGTTTACGATAACTGATAAATACCGCTACTAGTAAGCCGACGAACATTCCCAACGCTGGAATGGCCATGGCTTTAGTCACTGAGATATTGCTGATATCAATACCCGCTTCACCGACGTTTTTGAGCATAATCTGATTGAGGTAAATATCGCCAAAGCCATAAGGGATAAACATATACGTGGTCACCAGCCCAAAAGTAATCAGACAGGCAATCAGGCGTCTATCAATCTGCATCCGGTTAAAGGCAAGCAATAAAGGCGGTACAAGCAGTGGAATAAAGGCGATATGAATCGGGATTAAGTTTTGGCTAAAGCAGCTCATGGTGACGAGCCCTGCAAACAGCATGTATTTAATCATGCCACTGGTGCCACCGGCATCAATGCGTTTAATCACCGCCCCTGCCAAAGACTGCGGCAAACCCGAATGTGCAATCGCCACTGCAAAAGCGCCCAATAAGGCATAAGACAACGCAATTTGCGCGCCATTACGGATACCTTCTTGAAAGGCATTTAAGGTATCGGTCATACCAAGACCCGCAATCAGCCCACCTGCCAGCGCGCCGATTAATAAACTGAGTACCACGTGTACCCGCGCCAAAGACAGGCCTAGCATGATGACTACCGCTAGTAGCACCGCATTGATGGTCATATTCTCGCCCCTTATCCTATGTTTTTTGGTCCGCTATTGACTATTGGCACACTATTGGCACATTGCCGACCTATTTCTTTCGCCCTAGCGTTTTAACTCACACGTTAACCCATATAGTTGCTATTTGAACGGAGCGGTTAAGACGCGCGTCATTTTACCTGATTTTAGCTATAAATCCCACGCGCAAAACTTAGCAGACAGGAGCGACCCTGCAAATAAAGACGCAATATTGTCATGACTGCTCGTCATATAGCCTTGCAATTTCATTTAGCAACACCATTTATCTAAACATGAACCACTAACTTGACTTTACAAGTCTGGTGAACGAGGAAGAATATATGAGTGAACATAAAATTGCCCAAGACAATATCGACATCGATGTCGACGTTTCATCTAACGTTGCTGATGATAAGGCGCTAAATACTTCATCTGACGATACCTTAGAAAACGTCTCGGCGTCTAAAACTATTCAGGACAGCGCTGAAGACATCGAAGCTGAAAGCGTTAAGGCAAAAGACGGTGAAGAGAGTTATCTGCCGCTACTAGCATTGCGTGATGTGGTTGTCTATCCGCATATGCAAATTGCTTTATTTGTCGGCCGTGCGCCGTCGGTAAAAGCCGTTGAATTGGCACAAGCTGAATACGGCAATAAAGTATTGGTCGTGGCGCAAAAAGACTCGCTAACCGAAGATATTGATCAAGATAACTTGTATCAGTACGGAACGGTGTGCCGCATCGTCAGCACTATGCCGCATGATAGCGATGAAAATTGCATCAAAGTATTGATCGAAGGTCAATACCGTGCGCGCGTTGATAATATCTTTGAGAAGGTGAACCATCTTGTCATGGTAGGTCAATACCGTGCGCGCGTTGATAATATTGAAAATCACGACGAGCTATTGATGGCAAGCTTTACGCGTGCTGATCTCGATATCAGCATGAGTGAGAGCCAACAAAAAAACACCATTCAAGCCTTAACGACGCTATTTGAAGGCTATGCCGATGCTCGTCTGCGTAATGCTCGTGAGCTAACTCGCGTGGCGAAACGCATCGATGATTTGCTTGAGCTGGTATATTTTATCTCAACCCGCGTGTCGATGGATTTGGATATTAAGCAGTCGTTCTTAGAAGAAGACGATATCAAAACCCACATCAATACCTTGACCGAATATCTCGTTAAACAAAGCGCTGAGCAAAATATCGAGCAAGATATCCAAGATGCCGTTCGTCAGCAAATGGAAGACAATCAGCGCGAATACTTCTTAAACGAGAAGATGAAAGCCATCAAAAACGAGCTGTCAGATATGAATGACGGCGCGTTCGATGAAGACGACGTGGCTGAGCTTGAGCAGCGTTTAGAAGATGCTGACTTGCCAGAAGATGTGCGCAAAAAAGCCGAGCAAGAGCTGAAAAAACTTAAAATGATGCCGCCTGCATCGAGTGAATCATCAGTGGTGCGCAATTATATTGAATGGATTTTGGATACGCCGTGGAATGCGACGACCAAAGTGTCTATCAATTTAGATAAAGCGAAAACCGTCTTAGACGAAGACCATTATGGCTTGCAAGATGTGAAAGACCGCATCCTAGAATACCTTGCTGTACAATCGCGGGTGAAAAAACTGCGGGGTCCGATTCTTTGTTTAGTCGGTCCTCCGGGTGTCGGTAAAACCTCATTGGGTGAGTCAATTGCGCGCGCCACGGGTCGTAAGTTTGTACGTATGGCACTTGGTGGCGTCCGCGATGAAGCAGAAATTCGTGGTCATCGCCGTACTTATATCGGTGCTATGCCGGGTAAAATCGTCCAGTCATTGGCAAAAGTCGAAGTCAAAAACCCGTTATTTTTATTGGATGAAATCGATAAGATGGCGCAAGACTTCCGCGGCGATCCAGCGTCAGCGTTGCTTGAAGTGCTAGATCCATCACAGAACGATACCTTTAACGACCATTATTTGGATATGGACTTAGACTTATCACAAGTGATGTTTATCTGTACTGCCAACAGCATGGATATTCCGCCAGCCCTGCTTGACCGTATGGAAGTCATTCGTCTACCGGGTTATACGGAAGAAGAAAAGGTCAATATCGCGCAGAAATACCTTGTACCAAAAGCGATTAAAAATAATGGCCTTAAAGAAGGTGAAATTGAAATCGTTGAAGCGGCATTACATAGCATCGTGCGTAGCTATACGCGTGAAGCAGGTGTGCGTAACCTTGAGCGTGAAGTCAATAAAATCTGCCGCAAAGTGGTTCGCGGTTCGGTTGAAACCCATGGTGCACGTGCTCCTAAAAAAGCCGAACGTGAGCTGGTAGTAGTCGATGACAAAAACATCGATGACTATCTAGGCGTCCATCAGTATGACTACGGTCTAGCAGAAGAAGAGCCTGAGATTGGTCGTGTGACTGGGCTTGCTTGGACACAAGTCGGTGGCGAGCTATTAACCATCGAAGCGGTGGCGATGAAAGGTAAAGGCGAGCTGAGCTTTACAGGGTCACTCGGCGATGTAATGAAAGAGTCGATTCGCGCTGCTATGAGCGTGGTCCGTGCTCGCGGTGATAGCTTAGGTATCGACTACGAAACCTTTAAAACCACTGACGTCCACGTCCATATGCCAGAAGGTGCAACCCCGAAAGATGGTCCATCGGCTGGTGGTGCGCTAACCACAGCGCTAGTCTCTGCCTTAACTGGCATTGCCATTCGTCCAGATATTGCGATGACAGGCGAGATTACCTTACGCGGTAAAATCCTACGCATCGGTGGTCTCAAAGAGAAGCTACTTGCTGCGCATCGCGGTGGTATCAAGCATGTGTTGATTCCAGAAAGTAATGAGCGTGATTTGGCCGATATCCCTGATAATGTCAAAGAAGGCTTGACTATTCAGCCAGTTGCGACGATTGATGAGATATTAAAAGTAGCATTGGTAAGTATGCCAGTGCCGCTTAAACCTGCCAAAGTGACGGTTGATAAAACCTCAAGCAAAGCGCTGCATAACTAATTTGAACTAATCTGATTAGTTACTAATCTAGTCTTACAAATTAAAGAGCCGCTCGTCGTCATGATGGGCGGCTTTTTTTGGTAATAATAAAAAACAATCTGGTTAAGACCCTGTGCTATATTTTAGACAAATGTTTATTTGGTAATAGCCATAATGTTAAATCATTTAAGGGTGCCTCTAGTTGTAATAAGCACATTACTACCCCTCGCTTTATTAGGCTGCCAAACCAACAGCCTTAATCATTCAGCACAAACCAGTACCGTTATCGACGATAAAAACTGGTCAGCGACCACGCTCGAATCCAGACTGTTTCAAACCACCACAAAATATGAGTGGCAACTAACCCATGTCAGCGATGATAAGGGTCGAATCAAGCCTTTTAACCAAAAGCTGCCTTTGATAATGGAGGTACATCCAAGCCTTTTAACTTTCACAGAAGGCTGTCAGCGTCACCAAGTTTCTTTTGATATGTGGTTACCATTACCGTACCTTTACGGGCAAATCAATGTCAGAGAACCATCTGATAATGATAACTGCACCACAGTAAACCATTCAATTATCGAAAATTTGAGTAATAAAAACACAATCAAAAACAAAACAGGAAATGTCGTAAATGGTGTTTTTATACCCTATTCAGATACAGCTTTCAGATTTGATCCAGTACTACCAAATTCTGCACAGAGTTCTAACAAGACATTAAAACAGCTGGCTCTAAAAACTAATAAAGGAAAAACACTGATTTTTTCGGGTACGCCCAAGCCTGAATATCGTGTGGCCGGCATACCGCTTACCAATGAATTATTAGAGCGATACCAATGGCGTCTTATTAGTGCAACTGACGATACCAATAAAACTATTAATAAATTTAATCGTCCAGATGTACCTATTACTGCAAACTACAGACTTGGTTCACATGATTATAGCAATCCTCAGCAAAGTAGTTTTAGCCAAGATGTTGGGTTTTCTGTCGGATGCAATGGGGCTGGTGGGTCTTATGCTTTATCTACTAATCAAACGTTGCTAATTGGTGGCAACCCTTCAACGATGGTAGGGTGTGGTGATGACATTGATGATATTGAATCAAGCCTTAGCCGCCTAATGCTTTATAGCTCTAGTCAGTTAACACTGAACAATCTTGATAAGCAGAGAATATCTAATCCTTCTGATAATTCTGAATCCAGCTATCTCCTTACTCAAAAGTTAGAATCAGGCGAAACACTGATTTGGAAAAACGAAGTAAAGAAAATACATTAGCCCCTATTCATTTTCATATTTTTTAAAAAGGATTTTACAATGCTCCTGCCAACTATAAAGCGCTCATTAACTATTATCAGCTTGTCTGTAGCAGTGGGATTAATGGGTTGCCAGTCTGCGCCATTGAATAGTATCCAGCAGACCACTATCGTCAACGCACCTGTTATTAAAGATAAATCTAACTTTACTGACGAGATAGTAATTAAAGAATCACAAGTAATGCAATGGGTAGCTCATTATGATTGGCAGCTGGCGCAAGTGATTAATCAAAACGGTAAAACTGTCGATATAAATAATTTTGCACCGATTATCTTACAAGTAGATCCCAGTTCAATCAGTCTGCATCAAGGCTGTGAGCAATATAGAATGGATTTTCATGCGCTGTCCGCACCGCCTTATCCCTATCATTCTCATCTTGCCAAAGTTCCAGCGAACTGTAACGATGACCATGACTTTGACAATGTCCTTGATAATAAAACTGTGATTACAGAGGATAATAGTATTCAATCGTTATTTGTTAAGTACGCACCTATTAGGCTTAATTTTGAGTTATTGACAACTTCGTATTTAACATCAGAATCAGCGCCAGTCGCCATACAAGCCGCCCCTAAACGTTTGGCACTTAATATCGAAAACGGTAATCGCTTAATTTTTATAGGTTCACCTAAAGCATTGGCAACTCCCGCTGGATTGCCCATTACTAACGAGTTATTAGAGCAGTATCATTGGACGCTGGTGAGTGCCGTCAGTAATACTTATGATGCAAAAGGGGAATTAACTAGAAAACCTTTGGGCAATTTTTATCACCCAGATCATCCTATTTCAGCGAGCTTTGAAAGTTGGCCTAACAATCAGTACGCATCCTTTAGCTCAGGCTGTAACGGCGCGCGCGCGCCTTATTTTTTACTCAATGATAATACTTTCAAAGTCGGCACTATTATTAGTACTGTAATGGGCTGCGGTGAGACAGGCAATAGAATCGAGTCCGCTTTGTTTGATTTGATGCGTGATAGCAGCAGTCAGCTAACATTAAGCTTACAACCCTCACAGCCAACATCGCCAACAGCAGATAATCAGACCGATATGCCTCGTTATAATTTATTGCAAACGATGGCAACAGGCGAAACCTTAGTTTGGCAAAACGAAGTAAAGAAAACGCTGTAAACCTTTTTCAAACGCATACGTTATTTACATTTATTAACCGATTGTTGCGCATTTAATGAATAGTTATATTTAAACCTTGGCTATACTGATTGCGACATTAAGCAATGTTGAGTATTTTAATAAAACAATAGACATTCATCACAACAAATAAATATAAATGGAGATAATAATGAATAAGACGATGCTTGCAAGTGCCCTGTTATGTGGTTCAGCTCTAGCGATGACAGGTTGCCAAACCGTCAAAGGTCAAATGCAAACGGGCAATCCACTTAACCAACCTGCGCTAAAATCTACTATCAATGCAGTCGCTGGTAATAAAAATGAAGTGGGTCAAGTATTCCTACGCCCAGTAGATGGCGGTGTCCAAGTTTATGGTAAGCTCATGAACCTGCAGCCTGGTAAAACTGTGGCATTGCACATTCATGAAACGGGTAGCTGCGGCGATATGGGTAAAGCGGCTGGTGGTCACTTTAATCCAGATAAAAAACCGCATTCTCATCCTGATGATATGAATGGTCATGCGGGCGACTTGCCGAACTTAACCGCCGATGCGAATGGCGTTGCTACTATCAACTATGTGAATAAGAAAATCTCTGCCGCTGATGCAGGTAAATACAGTGTTAACCGTCTAGCCTTTATCGTCCATAGCGGTGCTGATGATTATAAGAGCCAGCCTGCTGGTAACGCAGGCGATCGCGTTGCTTGCGGTATCATCGAAAAGAACTGATAGCCCAAAAGTTAATAGCAAAAAACCTCTTAGATTATCTAAGAGGTTTTTTATGGTTTAAAGATAAGGTGATTAAAGAGGTTTACTCTTCTACCCACTCGCCATTACGCCAGTACACGCCCCAACGGGTGGCTTTGCCGTTTTTCTCAGAGCCAATATACTGCTCTTTTTTCTTCCGTGACCAACGTAGAATGGTTGGATTGCCATCTGGATCCTCATCTGGACCTGCAAACAGATACTGGAATTTATCTTCCATTTTATCTTTGATTTCGCGTAACTCAGCCAGCTTTGGTGGACGGGTTTCGCGTACTTTTGGGAATTTAGACGCGGCTAAGAACATCCCAGCCGCCCCTTCACGCAAGATAAAGTAATCATCATGTTTGGTCGATTTTAGCTCCGGCAGATGGATAGGCTCCATACGCGGCGGTGCCGCTTCACCAGTTTTAAGCACTTTACGCGTGTTATCACATTTCTGACAAGCAAAGTATGGCCCAAAACGTCCGGTTTTCAGTTCCATCTGTCCATCGCATTTATCACAGTCGATGGTTGGCGCATCTGAACCCGGTACTTCAAACTTACCTTCTTCTAGGATATAGCCGTCGCAATCAGGATTATTACCACAGATGTGCAGCTTTAGACCACCATCGACGATATAGCCATTCATCGCCGTTCCGCATTTCGGACAGCGTTTTTTCTCCATCAAATCTTTAACTTCGGCTGCTTCATCATCGCTGTCGCCATCATCAAGATTGGCAAACGCTTCGACTGGCATCAAGTTCTTGGTACCTTTGCAGCGCTCTTTTGGCGGTAAATTATAGCCAGTACAGCCTAAGAATACACCCGTTGAGCCGGTACGTAGTTGCATCGGACGATCGCAAATATCGCAATGGACGTCTGGCACATCGGTTGGATCATTCGGACGCATACCATCTTTTTCTTTGGCACGATCTAGAGTCTTTTTAAAGTCGCCATAAAAGTTATCGAGGACATCTTTCCAGTCGGTATCACCTTCAGCAACATGGTCAAGCTTGTCTTCTAGCGCAGCGGTAAAGGTATAATCCATCAAATCTGGGAAACTGGCGGTCAATCTGTCGGTGACGATATCGCCCATTTTTTCAGCAAATAAACGTTTGTTTTCAAGCTTCACGTAACCGCGATCTTGAATGGTTGAGATGATAGACGCATAAGTCGAAGGTCGACCGATGCCTTTTTTCTCAAGCTCTTTGACAAGGCTTGCCTCTGTGTAACGCGGTGGCGGCTTGGTAAAGTGTTGACTCGGATCGAGCTTATCGAGCGTTAACTTATCACCTTGTTTGACATCAGGTAATAAAGTATCGTCAGTCTTCGCTGGTGGCATGACTTTAGTAAAGCCATCAAACACTAGGGTGCGACCGCGTGCTTTTAGCTCGACATCGCCGGCAGCGACAAATAGATTCACGGATAAGTATTTCGCAGGCGTCATCTGACAAGCGACAAACTGACGCCAAATCAGCTCATATAGACGAATGGCATCACGCTCAACGCCTTTTAACTGCGTCGATTTCATATTGACGTTAGACGGACGAATCGCCTCATGCGCCTCTTGTGCGCCTTGCTTATTGCCATAGAAGTTTGGCTTTTCTGGCACGTATTTGTTGCCATAACTGTCTTCGATATAGCCACGTACGGCGGCTAATGCATCACCAGACAAGAAAGTCGAATCGGTACGCATATAAGTAATATGACCAGCTTCGTATAAACGCTGCGCCAAAATCATGGTTTTCTTAACTGAAAAGCCCAAGCGCGTACTGGCAGCTTGCTGCAATGTCGAGGTGATAAACGGCGCACTCGGACGCGACTGCGTTGGCTTCTCTTCGCGCTCTTTCACGATAAAGTCGTTTGAATTAAGAACTTCTAGGACTTTATCGGTCTGCTCTTTATTAACAAGCTTTAGCGTTTTGCCGTCTTGCTTGGTTGCCTCTAGACGAATCGCAATGTGCTCAGCGTCTGCCGCTTTCTTGGCTTTACTATCAGCAACATGAGTATCGGCGTGAATCTGCCAGTATTCTTCTGGAATAAAGGCGCGAATCTCATGTTCACGCTCGACGACCAAACGCATGGCGACCGACTGCACGCGACCAGCTGACAGACCGCGAGCGACTTTTTGCCAAAGTAGCGGCGATACCATAAAACCAACGACGCGGTCTAAAAAGCGCCGCGCTTGCTGCGCATTAACGCGGTCGATATCGAGCTTTGAAGGCTGTTTAAAGGCATTTTGAATAGCGGATTTGGTAATCTCATTAAAGACCACGCGCTCATATTTACTGTCTGCGCCGCCGATAACTTCTTTGAGATGCCAAGCAATCGCTTCCCCTTCTCTATCCATATCCGTTGCTAGATAGATTTTGTCAGCGTCTTTGGCTAAGGCTTTAAGCTCTTTAATAACCTTGGTTTTATTGGGCAATACCTCATAGACAGCCGCCCAGTCATGTTCTGGGTCGACGCCCATGCGCCGTACCAATGCCTGCTGGGTTTTTTCTTCTTTGCTTAGGCTGTCATCTTTTTTACTCACGGCTGGCTTCTTCGCGCTTTTGCTCGCGCCCACTGGCAAATCACGGACATGACCGATACTTGAGCGGACGATAAAGTCGTCGCCTAAGTATTTATTAATGGTTTTTGCCTTGGCGGGTGATTCTACAATCACCAAAGACTTGCCTTTGGGTTGGTCTTTTGCCGTGGCTGGGCTTTTTTTGGTTGCGGTTTTTGCCATAAGTGACGACACCATAATAAGTAAATTAAAATAAGGATAAACTCGGCAGCTGGCAATTTATAATAGTTAGTTATAATGGCTCAGCGAATTATTGTAGTAATGGCGGCCGATAAAAACGGTTATAAAACAAACAATAACCATAACGCATAGATACAGTTATAAAGACGTTACACTGCAAAGCGTTAAGCTGTCAACTTAAAATGACTGAGAGTTTGCCAAAAGGACTTGCATATTGCCTCTTTATGGAGACGAAAAAATTTTTTACTAGCACCGTGCGTTTTTTATGCCGACTTTTGCATCTGTAATGCCCATTTCTCAAGGTTCTCTTTCATGATTAATAAGTCGCTTTCAATCGTTTGCTGCTGATAAGCAGGATTGGTCGCCGGACGCACATAAGCAATATCTTCCCAATAAATAACAATGCTATTCGACTTCACCAATAACGCTTTCACAAATGGCTCGATGCTGGCTGGCAGCGCTAAAGGTTCTTTATCCAAGCTAAAATTGGCTTGTACGGGTAAGCTTTTATTGTCGCTGCTATTGTTATCACTACTGCTGGCATTACTTGCCGGACGCCATTGTCCATCTAGCACCTGATAGCGAGTTAATGGCAGCTTGACATTATCGAGCACCAAACCATATTGCCCAATCATGCCGCGACCATACTCATTGTCACGGCCTTTTACCCAATCAGGGCAAGTAACTAACTTGGGATTGAGCTGCAAACGGCGCGCCGTCATACGCAGCTTATCCAAACGCTGGTCGATACCGCTAGGTTTGAGCGCCATCATACTCCCTAATACAAATAGTACAATGGCGATCGCAATCCACATTCCCATAACAGTCTGACCTTTTAACAAAATTAATGGTATGCTAGTGATTCAAACGGGCTGAATAACCTATCAGCAGGGCTCTTTATATAACAGCTTAAATATAAACGACGACTATCTAGTCGCTTATAATGAGCGTAAACCTTTAAAAAACAAGCGCTCGTAAATACTATCTTCTATAAAGGGCTAGCTGCTAGGCACACCTGACATTTACCAACGCCTTGCTATTTATAGTGGCATATCAAATACTTAGTACATAAAACCACTGATCCGATAACAAGATGCAAAAAGTTGGTCGCCTAAAAAGGTGCTATGATAAACCATAATTTTAAACGCGCGCAGGTTTATTATGAATTATCTTCTTAAGCAAAACTCATCGACTGCTGCATCAGTAAGTAAAAGTGTCGGCAAACTTATGGGTAAATCTGGATTGGCTATCTCGCTAGTAGGCGTAGCTTTACTGACTTTATCGGGCTGCGCGACCACCCAAAGTCTGACGCCTGAACAATGCCAAAATAGTAACTGGCAAGAAGTCGGCTATGTCGATGGACTTCATGGACGCTCAGGTGCTTACTTTGGCAATTATACCAATCAATGCTCAAGTGTCGTTGGCGCAACGCCAAACCGCGTATTGTGGGAGCAAGGTCGTCAGCAAGGACTAAAAAACTACTGTACCGAGCTCAATGCTTATAAACTTGGCCGCGAAGGTTATGATTGGCAGCCAGTTTGTCCGCTCGAAGGCATCGAAAAGCTTGAGGAAGCCTACGCACAAGGACGCTACTATTATATGCGCCAGCGCGACCTTGATTATCTGCGCTCGCCCTATCCGTTCGGTTATGGACCTGGACGCTTTGGCTACGGTTATCGCCCGTTTGGTTATGGTTGGTAATTACTATGATTAATGGTCGCTATACAGTCAAAACATCCTGAAAACGCGACGGTATTGCTGATATCAATTTTTTGTAGCCTCTGTCTGCGTAGGCACAGCAAACAAGAAAAATTGATATCAGCAGTGCGTGATGTATCGATATTACTTTTCACTCACTATATGACCCACCGAATGCCATACAATCTACTAAATTGAAGGGTTGCAAACAGTTAAATAAAATATATAC